>JAEOTG010000132.1 GCA_016839985.1 Candidatus Heimdallarchaeota archaeon
CTGCCAGAGAGGAAGACTTTAAAATATTGACAAAACTGCTATCGTGACTAGAGATACAATTGGTGTCGAATAAATGGTGAATGTTTTATCACAAATCAAGAATATCTTTATTTCTCCCCAAAAGTTAGTTAAAATACAGATTCCTAAAGAACATACATATAAATTTCTGATAAAGTTAGATGCATCAGACCTCTTCATCCAAACTGTTGTTGATCCTCAGAATCCAAAAGAACAAGCTCTTATTCAAGAATTTATAGATCAGTTCGAGAACAAACGTTCTTGCTTAGTGGATATAAGCTATAAACTTAATATTCCTGTTTCGATTGATTTTGATTTAAAATTAGAAGAGGACGAATATCCTGCTAATATGGATCTATTGGCAAAAGAAATAGATCAATTTCTATCAGAAAATGAATAAACAATTTCATCTCTGTACCAAAAATTGCAACTCCTGAAAAAGGAAGAAAGAATTCTTTCATCTATATCTCTTTTACAACAGAAAACAAAAGAAGAAAATTTCTCAATTAATTTATTATCTTCAAATTTTCAGACCCATACTTTTATTGGAGAAATCCCTGCATCATATGAAGATGTTATACGCTTCTATCTTACTGAACTTACAGCAGGAAAACTGTTTTTCTGGGTTACTGAAACTGATATAAAAGAGAAAAAAACCTTGATGTGTATTTCTCTTATAGACTATAAAGATCAGATTAAGGAAATATTAAATGAAAATCATTTTGATTCAACAGAACTTGATATTACTTTTCTCAAATCTCTTGATGCATTCAAAGAAACTTCAAACATCGATAATCTTTACTCTAGTGTTTCAAGAGACATTGGTGCAATTGAAAAGGAGCTAGAGAATTTTTCTTCAAAATATAAGGAAAAAATAATACATTTTATTAAATCGTCTCATATATCTTTAGAGTTATTATCTTTTGAAGAGAAGGGAAGAACAACAGATAAAGAGTTTACAATCTGGGGATGGGTAAAAAGAAAAAATCTTGGTAAATTCAAGAAAAATCTTGATTCATTGGAATTCAAATCTAAGATGCTTATTTTAGAAGATGTACCCTTCCCATACAAAAAATCAAGAGAAATTAAAGAAAAATATGTTCTTCAGCCTTCAGATTATCTAATTGAAAGAAAAGAAGAAAAACACATAGCTCACTTATCTCATAGGGGTGTTGGAGTTAAAGGTGGATTTATGTTTCCTAAAAAAGCTTCTTTTGTTAAATTGGAGACCTCAGAAAAAAATTCTAGGAATTTTATTTCATTTATACATTCCCAAAATACCATTCATCCAATAAAGATTGGTTCTAAGAAAAAAGAGAAAGCAGACCAATTACTTACTCTTCGACAAGAATTAACACAATATAATGCAAGAATAAGAAAGATACAAGATAACTTTGATTTTGCGAAGGAAAAAGAAAAAGTCAAATCAAAGTTCCAATTAGTAGACGAATCTTCACATTCAAAAGCATTTATTGAGAATTTCCTAAGAGAGTATGAAAAACAAGTTACAGAGATTTTCTTAGATTATAACCAGTTTAAGAAAAAATTAGAACAAATAGAATTAATCTTACCTTTTGAAGAAGAGTTAAGAAAGAAAGAGCTAAGCTTAACTCTGATTGAAGGAGGCTTTCAAACAAAAACGTATGTTGGTTCAATTCCTAAAAATCATTTTAAAGCTGTGAACTTTTTCTTAAAAGAAGTTACTGATGATAATATCTTATTCTGGTCTTCTGATACAACTGATCCAAAGCGAAATGAGAAGAATATACTCTTATTATCATTAAAAGACTATGAAGCAGCAGTTTCTAGAGTTCTAAATGAGTATTCTTTCCAACCTTTGGAATTTGATCAAGCACTTCTTCAAGAAAAGCAAGCTCTGAACGAAATTAAAAAAGAGTTATTAACAGAAATTGAGCAAAAAGAAATCGAAATAAAACAAATTAGTGATACAATATCTGAAAAACTATCCGCAGCTTCAGAATTGATAAAGATAGAACTAGAAAGAATAACTACAGAAGAAATTTGTCAATTTGTAGAAAATAAAATGACACTCTGGGGTTGGATACCAGCAGATGGTTTGAAGAAACTATATAAAGAAAAGGATAAGTTAGATTTTGAACTTGAAATAACTCTTACAGAAGATGTACCTCTAGTTAATCCCTCAATAACCAAAAAAGGAAAAGTGTTTAAATCAATAAGAGGAATAGTTGGGGGAATTGGAGAACCAAATCCCCATGAAATAGATCCTTATTCAATTGTAAGATTCACATTTCCATTATTATTTGGTATTATGTTTGCTGATGTTGGACATGGTTTGATGTTAACCCTTATTGGAGCTTTCTTGGTATTTCGAAAACACAGAAAGAAAATCAAACCTGATGAATCAATTACAGGTTATTTGTATAGTGGTGCTGAACTTCTAGTTTTTTGTGGGATAGCTGCAACGATTTTTGGTTTTTTCTTTGGTTCAATTCTAGGAGATGAAAAATTAATCCCTGAACTTATGCATCAAATTGGTATTGATTGGATTCCACTTATTAATCCATTACATGACACTCAAATCTTTCTTACATTTTCAATTGCAGTTGGTTTTGTAATGATGCAAATTGGTATCTGGTTAAAGTTCATTCAAAATATGAAATATGGTCATGGTTTCGCATCAAAAATAGCTCCTGTTATACTCTCTTTATTCTATGTTGGTATATTTGCTGTTCTATATACAATTATAGGCGCAAACGTTGCATCTCATGCTCATGAAGGTTTAATTAAGGAAGGATTTGTTTTACCTCCAATACCTGGTTTCAACTATATTGTTATTGTAACTATTGCACTGATTCCTATACTTGTTATTGTGGAGTATTTGCATGCAAAATCAGAAGGAATTATGGATGCAATTGATCATATAATTGCTCTATTTTCAAATACACTGTCATTCTCACGATTAATGGCATTATTACTAGTTCATGCAATATTAAGTGGAATTCCCTTTACCTTAATTGGTTATAATTTGGCAGTAGTAAGCCCATTAACAGAGTCTGCGGCAAACTGGGTTATTGGTATAGTATTCGGTTTATTTCTAATTGTACCACTTGAAGGATTACTCTCTTTCTTAAACAGCTTGCGTTTACACTGGGTTGAATGGTTTTCCAAATTTTATGTCGGAGATGGTCAACCTTACACTCCAATTATTGAACAACTAAATCATATTGAATTTGTCTCAGCTAAAGGTAGTTAAAATGTCAGTCGGTGATGTAAGTTATTTACTTGGACGAGCTCATGGTATTATTGGTAATGTCTTAACAAAATCCAACATTAGCTTACTTCTAGCCTCTAATAATCTCACTGAATTAAGAGCTGCTTTTACTCAAACTCCTTATGATTCTATTATAGGTGATCTTAATTTCGAAACTCAATTATCAGAAGTAGCTAGAAAACTGAAGAATTCTTTTTCAGAAATTGTAGTTAACTTCCATAACCAATCCTCTTCATCTTTGAAAAAGAAAATCAGATTTTTCAGCGAAAGATATAATGCAGAAAATCTGCGAATAGTTCTTCATGGACTCCATGTTGGAATGAAGCATGAAGACATCATTGCACGTCTTATTCCTGTAGCAGGTTATTCATTAGATTATTACTCCAATTTATTATCAAAATCTATTCCAGATATTATTTCAATTCAAAAGGACACATCATTACTTAGAAGTCTTCGTAGAGCCTTTGAAGAATTTAGAAGTACAGATAGGTTTACTCCAATTGAGTCTGCATTGGATCAATATGTCTATCAAGTTCTCCCCAAGGTTTCTAACTATTATGAAACTTATGTAAATATGAAGAATATAATTGCTTTATGCCGTTGTATTACTTTAAACATCCCTGCTTATCGATACATATTACCCAATAAATTCATAGCTAGATCTCTAAATGCTGATTCTATTTCTGAAGTTTTGGAAAACTATAATTACCCACCCTATCGAGCAGTATTTTCTCAATATATTGGTCAAAAAGAAATTCCATTACATGATCTAGAATTTGCAGTTGAAAGATTTCTTCTAAGAAAATGGAGGAAAATCTTTCGCTTTGGAACTGTGCTGGAATCTGATTCAATAATTGGTTTCTTCGAGCTGAAATTAGCAGAGACAATGGATCTTATTAGAATAATTGTAGGAATTAACGCAGGTTTTAGTGAACAAGAAATAAGAGATAGTTTGTTATTTTATGGATTTTTTTAATCAATCAAACTTGATTCATTGGTGGTTATTTAAAAATTAAGAAAAGAAATCAAACTGAATTCAACACATCTACAGTGTCTGGTACATTTTGTTTTATAATTTGCATTGCTAAACCAACATTATGCAAATCACGACTTGCTCCTATTAGAATATATTCTCCTGCTCCAGCTAGAATGGTAAATCCTTCTTCTCCTCTTATTAAGACTTGTTCTAAATCACCATGAGCTAAATTTCCTGTTACCATTTTTCCTGTGGATAATATTGCAGAAGAAACTGCACTTAAAAGATCAGGATCTGTTCCTTTTTCAGAAAAGAAAGCTACTTTAATTCCTTCAGCATTTACAACAGCTAATGCTTCTAAATCGCACCCTAATGAAATTTTCTTTAGAATTCGTACTAATTGTTTTCTTTGTCCTGCGGATAAATCTATTGACATTTTTGGTCACCAGTCAACTCTAATCTATTATAGAGATTTATTTACTATTAAATCTATTGAAAGTATGAATTGAAAAAAAAGAAATCAGTAAGCTTTGGAAATATAGACTACTTCCTTAGCTTCTTCATCACATATAATACAAGAGCCAAAAATTACTTCTTCTTTACCATATAGAGTTCCACGAATTTCGGCTTTGAGTCTTTCTTTTATTTCATCTGCGCAAGATACATCTCCACACCAATTAATTCTTACAAATCCTGGTTTCTTGCTATTCATTTTGTTCTCTAGTTCATCGTATGTTGCTGCATCTGACATAGATTCTTCCATGAGCTTCTTTGCTCTCTTTTTTAATTCCTCTGTAATTTCTTCAAGTAGTTCAGTAATTGTTTCTACAATTTTGTCTTTAGTTACGAATATTCTTTCTTTTGTATCTCGTCTCGCAAATGTTACTCCTTTCTTTTCAAGATCTTTAGGACCAATTTCTATACGTATAGGAACTCCAAGAAGCTCATATTCATTAAATTTAAAGCCAGATGTTTTATCACTGTCATCATATTTTACTCTGATTCCAGCTTTTTGGATCTCTTCTAAAGCTTCTTTACATTCCTGATCAATTGCTTCTTCCTTTCCTTTGAAAATTACAGGAACGATTATGACCTGTAATGGTGCTAAGTAAGGAGGTAAGATTAATCCTCTGTCATCTCCATGAACACTAATGATTGCTGCAATTACTCTAGTGGATAAACCATAACATGTTTGGTATGCATAATCATGTGAACCATCTTCTTTCTGAAAACGGATATTAAACACTTTTGCGAATCCTTGATCAAGATTATGGGTTGTTCCAATTTGCAGAGTTTTACCATCTGGTAAAGGGGTATCATATGCAATAGAATAAAGTGCCCCAGGAAAAGTATCATATTTTGGTCTTTTCGTAATCAGATATGGTAAGCAACATTCATCATAAGTAGAACCATAAATCCACATAGATTCTTTTACTTGTTCAACTGCTTCTTCAGGTGTGGAATGACATGTGTGGGCTTCTGTCCATTGAAATTCTCTGTCACGAAGAAGTGGTTTTGTATCTTTAGTATCAATTCGTATAATATTACACCATTGATTTACTTTCATTGGCATATCACTGTATGCACGAATCCACTGACTATACATGTGATACATGATTGTCTCAGAAGTAGGCCTTAATGCGAATTTCTTGTCTAACTTCTTTTTTCCAGCATGTGTCACGTATGCTACTTCCGGTACAAATCCCTCAAAATGCTCGCCTTCCAATTCCAGAAACTTTTCAGGAATGAACAGGGGAAAATACATATTTTTGTGTCCTGTTATATAGAACTTATCGTCTAAGATTTTCTTCATTCTATCCCAAATGTCATACCCATTCGACAATAAAACATTCATTCCTTTGACTTCAGTTCTTGTGTCAACAATCTGAGCTCTTCTAACGATATCTAAATACCATGCCATAAAATCTTCTTTTTTCTTAGTGAATACTGACATTTTGAATCACCTTTCGTTGTTCATTTGAAAAAATTCTGAAGATACTTTGAGAGATTTGTCCCTTTTTAACACTAAAACAATGATCTGTTTCATATTTTCGGAACAAATTCACCTTTCATTTTATCCTCAAAACCATTTATGAAATTTCATTTCAAAACTCATCGATTTGAAAAAATTTGGTTCTAATAAAATCATCATCTATTGGTAGAAAAATTCATTGCTTGGAATAAACATTTTTATTTGAATAATATTTCTGCATTATCATGAAATTGTTGTTTATTGTTTTGGATGGTTTAGGAGATCGACCTATAGATGAACTAGGAGGAAAAACACCGCTAGAATATGCAAATACACCAAATATGGATAAACTTGCTTCATTAGGGATGAATGGACTTCTTCATGTCATCGGTCCTGGTATCACTCCGGGAAGTGATACCGCTCATTTAGCACTTTTTGGAGTTGATCCATTTGAATATTATACAGGAAGAGGACCTTTTGAAGCAGCAGGTATTGGTCTCGAGGTAAAAGAAGGTGATGTTGCATTTAGAACCAATTTTGCAACCATCAATAACAATGGAATAATAACTGATAGGAGGGCAGGAAGAATAAGAGAAGGGACAGAAGAACTTGTAGCTTTATTCAATGGGATGGAAATCGATGGAATTAAAATCTTATTGAAAGCAGGTACAGAACATCGTGCTGCTTTAGTACTTAGAGGTGAAGGGCTTTCTGATAAAGTTTCAGAGAATGACCCACATGTTGAAGGCAAAGAACCATTAGAATTTAAAACCTTAGACAATAGTTATGAAGCTAAAAAAACTGCAGAAGTACTAACTAAATTTGTTCTAAAAGCAAAATCAATTCTATCTGAAACCGACTTCAATAAAAAAAGAAAAGAAGATGGATTATTACAAGCAAATTACTTTCTTATTCGTGGAGCAGGACAAGTTCCAAAATTACCTAATTTCGAAAAGGAATATTGTCTGGAAACAGCTTGTATAGCAGGAGGTGGATTATATAAAGGTGTAGGGAGAATGCTAGGTATGCATATAATTGAGGATTCCAGACTAACGGGTGGAACCAATACTGATTTGAAAGTCAAATTTGATATTACCTATAAGGCATTACAGGATTATGATTTTGTCTTTACACACATTAAGGGAACAGATAATTTCTCACATGATGGAAAGCCAGTTGAGAAAGCTAAATTTATCGAAATGGTAGACAAAGAGATGAAACGATTTTTACCTGATAACATAGAACGAGATTTGGTTATTATGGTTACAGGTGATCATAGTAGTCCCTGTAGTTTCAAAGACCATTCTGCAGATCCTGTTCCGATTATAGTTTATTCAAAAGATTGTCGTAAAGATGACGTAGAGAAATTTGGCGAAACTTATGCTGCAAGGGGTAATTTGGGTCATTTAATGGGTAAGGACATTATGGGAATTGCTCTGAATGAGATGAGATTGGTGCATAAATTTGGTTCTTGAAACAGAAAATGAAACATTACTAAAAAAATCAATACCTTATTTACAACTATTCATAGCTATAATAGCAGTATCTTTTGCAGCGATTATAGTTGTTTATCTTCAAAAAGAAGAATTACTCGGATTAAATGTACCTTCAGAAGTCATTGCTATGTACAGAACCTTGTTTGCTGGTATAGGGGCATTATTTCTATCATTTTATGGGAAAAAAATAACTTGGTTAAAAGAAAGATCCACACTAAAGAGAATTCATTGGTGTGTGTTAGCTGGGTTGTTTTTAGCAATTCATTTTGCTACTTGGTTTTTATCTCTAAGGCATGTAGATGTTGCGATATCTACAACACTTGTAGACACAGTTCCAATATTTTTAGCTATTTTTGGTTTCATATTCTTTAGAGAAAAAATTGGTGCTTTTGGAATAATTGGTATTTCTATTGCTTTTACAGGAGGAGTTTTATTAGCTTTTGCTCTCCCTAGTAGTTCTGGTCCTCAACAAAACCCACTGTTAGGAATACTATTTTCTTTAATTGGCGCAATTACCGTTGCTTTCTATTTTCTCATTGGAAAAAAAATACTCAAAGACTCTCCTTTATGGCCATACTTTGCGATTGTAAATTTATCATCCGCATTTTTTTTGTTAATATATTGCTTAATAAGAGGTTATAATATATTTAGTTATTCTTACTTAGCTTTCGTACTAATTTTACTTATGGCTATTGGACCTTCCTTAATTGGTCATGCAACATATAACTATTCTCTCAAGAAGATACCTGCATTCGTTGTTGGAGTAGCTATACTTGGTGAACCAATTGGCGCTGCGATATTAGGTATTATATTTCTAAATCAGATTCCAGTATGGTATGCTCTCATTTATGCATTTGTTATTTTGATAGGAATTGTTTTGACATCAGTTTCTCAAAATGTGAAAATAAATATTTTTAGAAAAAAAATAAGACCTGAAATTGAGCAAAAAGACTAGATTCTGTTTTTATCCAATAGGTCTGATAAACGATCCATAGCTTCAGCTATTTCTTCTAGAGTAGGAAGATAAACCATTCTAAACCCATTTTCACCAAATGGACCAAAACCTGAACCAAAAACAGTTAAGACATGTTTTGTTTTGAGATAATCAAATACAAACTCCTTATCATTTTTCCATTTAAATAAATCCATGTTTATCATTGGGAAGATGTAGAAAGCTGCTTCTGGTTTGTAAACTGTAATTCCTTCCATTTCAGCTAATCTCTTATATATAAGATCTCTTCTTTCTTTTAGCATTTGAACTGTTTCTGGTAAATAGCTCTTTTGATCTCGTTTAAGTGCTTCAGCACCTGCTTTCTGTAATGGAGTGCATGCACAAAGTCGTAATCTTGATAGTTTATTCAGTCCTTCCCATGGATCCTTAATTTTGTTCTCAGGATCATGAATATATGTATACCCTAGTCGCCAACCTGGTGCTAAGAAAACTTTACTGAATCCATTGTATGTCACCACAGGAACATCTTTTGCCAATTTAGCAGTAGCTATATGTTTAAGTCCTTCATCTAGAACCAATAAATCATATGTTTCATCAGATACAATACATGCATCATACTCACCTACAATATCAATTATCTCCTTCAAAACTTTTTCAGGATAAACGGAACCAGTTGGATTATTAGGAGAGTTTACAAAAACAAGTTTTGTTCTATCATTCATTAAAGATCGAATATGGTCTGGATCTGGATAAAAATTGTCTTCAATCTCTGTTTTATAATACTTAGTATCTAAATCAAAGATAGTAGCGTTTCCTGAATAGCTTGGATAATGTATCCCTGATAATAAAACTCTATCTCCAGGATTAGTGAATGACATAAAAGTCATCTGTATCCCTTCAGAAACTCCTGCAGTTGCTAACACTCTGTCGGCAGTTACTCCAACGTTGTGCTTTCTATTTTCATAGTCCGCAACAGCTTCCCTAAATTCAAAAAGACCTTGAGAATCTGCATAAAAGTTATAGTTCTCTTTCCCAGCAAATATTAGAGGATCAGTCAATAATTCTGGTGTTTTGAAACCATATTTGATAGGATCTCCTATATTCAGTTTAATCACGGTGTGTCCTTGTGCTTCTACTTCTGCAGCAACAGCAAGCACATCCCTTATAGCATAACTAAAACTAGAAGCTCTTTCAGAAATTTTCATTGTTATCTTTCCTTTCTTACTAAAAATAAATATTCAGTGTTAAAATAAAATTATTGGTTTGACCTTTGCTGAATGGTCTTTATCCTATTGAACGTATTCTCTAAATTTAAAATATTTTTTTTCTATTTTCCAGATATTACATCTATAAATAAACACAGATTAGTATATTTTTGTAAAAATTAGGTGCTTATTTGCCTGCTATAGCAAATTGTAGTTTTTGTAGTAGTCCTGCCCAATACTATTGTAAATCATGTAAAAGGAAACTATGTACTGATCACATAATAAAATCAAACACAGTCTATTATTGTAATAATTGTGATGAAGAGTGTCATGATCCTAAATGCTCGAAATGTGAATCTGAAGTTGATTTTGCAAGGCATGAACCAATACTACGATGCGATTGGTGTAAATCTATTGAAGTAGAAGATGGTTTGCTTTACCATCAACAATTACCACAACTAATATTTTCTTCTGTTACAACTTTGAACAAGAAGTTATCTCAGGTTTGGGATTTAACACAACAATATCTTGACTTAGTTAAATCTGTATATGAGATGAGAAAAGCAAAAATTATGCTATTTGGCAGCATTGAAGATGAAATTTCTCTTTTAAGGGGAAAAATTTCCACTTTCATAGATCATTTAGTCAAATTTGAAAATGAAACTTTCACTATGATAGATGATAAACTTAAAGCAATTGGATATATGAGGTATTCAAATCTTAATAACATTGAGAGAGCTGAAGAGATTCTTTACTTATTAGAAAATAGATCAAACCTCTTAGACGGAACTTTAGAAAATAAATTTGGTGATATTGAAATTGATTTCAAAAAACTCAATCAAAAAGTTAATTTTGTCGACTTTCAATATCAAATTCTTAATAAAATCCACAAGCTACTACCAGAAGACCAAGATGAAGAACTTATCTCTATTATTCCTCGCATCTGGTTGAGAAAAAACAGAAAGTTACCAAAGAAGTTTCTGTTAGTATTAACAACAAAAAATCTCTATTTGCTAAGAGAAAAAGGACTTCTCAATGTAAAACTCAAAAACAAGGAGACAATTAGTTTATCATATATTGTGAAAAAACAATATAAACATAGTCTGGTAACCAAGAAGAAATTTAGGTTTAAAACTAGACTAGATTCTTACTCAATTTTTGGGAGAAAAGAAAGCATAGATCAGCT
This sequence comes from Candidatus Heimdallarchaeota archaeon, assembly GCA_016839985.1. Classification (GTDB taxonomy): domain Archaea; phylum Asgardarchaeota; class Heimdallarchaeia; order Heimdallarchaeales; family Heimdallarchaeaceae; genus UBA460. The sequence continues at coordinate 11,059 of JAEOTG010000132.1, forward strand.
CCAAACCTACTTTAAAATAATTGGAGATTATATTGATTATTCTATAAACAAATCTTCGATTATTGAAGATTTAAAGTATTATTCATTAACAATCAATGAGTTAAAGAGCAATATACAAAGAAATCTTAACCATCTTAGAGCATATCTTCTAAACAAGAAAGAATTGAAGCGTGAATTGTATTGGAGAGAAGGGCAAGATGCTAAATTTAAGAAGCTCTTTGAGCAATTACTTGCTGTTGAGAGAAAAATTCACAGACTCACACAATCACGAAATTATAATTCTCCAGGGACTCGTGGTATTGATGGTCTTCTTAGAAAATTAACGAGAGAGCATAATAGACTCAAAAAGGAGTTAGAAGATATAAGAAGAAAAAGCGATGAAATTGATGATACTTGGGACTTTTGAGAAAAGGCATATATACTAGGTAAAAACTTTTTTAGTTGTTGATATGTATGCCTAAAAGAAGAAGTAAATTAGATATGCTTACCTGGATTATTACAGAGCTGATTATAGGGATTGGGCTTATAGTCTATGGTCTTTATGCTACTATAAATGCTCTACCAGCAATAAATGTTTTATATATAGTTCTAGCAAGCTTAGGCGTTTGCTTTTTATTAGCTTCAATTATTCAAATCCTTGTGTACAGAAAGAAGAAAATCAAAAAGTTCTGTTCTAAATGTGGAGAGAAAATTAAAAAGGATGATGAATTCTGTGCAAAATGTGGGGAAAAAGTTGAATAATTAACTTTTTTCTTTTACTTCTCCCAAACTCTTAGAAAGTCAGGCATTCTTTTAAAGCCAACAAGAGGAATATGAAGCCACTTAGGATCAGAAGCATCTTCAGTAAATTCTATCTCTTCAGCAGGTGATGTTCTATACCTGATAAACGAACCTTTAGGTTGCTCATTTTCTTCTACCCAGACAACAATAGGAAGTGCTGTTAGCTCATAATAGCCTATGCTTGTATTAAAAATAAAATAAATGGATCTATTACCATCTTTGTAAAAACCTATGTAACCTGCAGCACGGTCTGGACCAACACTTGAGATTACTAGTTTTATTAAGTCTTTAAGAGAACTAAGTTCAATGTTTGCTGGAGATTTTAGTTCAGCTGAACCCTCTTTCATCATATTCACCAAAAAAAGAGGGGTAATTAGAGAACTAGAAGTATTGCTACTAGAAGTCCGTAAATAGCTACAGCTTCAATAAGCACAATGAAAAGAAACGCTTTTCCAAAAACCTCTGGCTTTTCTGTAATTGCACCTATTGCTGCACTTCCTGCCATACCCATACCAAAAGCAGCTCCTATTCCTGAAATTCCAACAGCAAGAGCTGCACCAATTGGTTTCAAATCAGGAGCTGTTTCATCTTGAGCGAAAGCTGTATCTGCTGCAAAAGCTACTAAACTAATAACTACCACTAGCAAAATTAAATTCCTTGATAATTTCTTTGACATAAACATGCATTAACACCTAATATTCAAGAGTTTTTCTATTACTGTATTTTAAGAATTTCGAAAGGACATTAGGTCAACTTTGTCATTAAAACTGAATTAAAACAATACATATAATAACTACGAAAGCTTAAATAGGTATAGACAAAAAAATAAATTGTGAGTTAGATGTTTCGAAATTTCATGGGATGGCTTTTAGGCACACAAAAGAGTCCTCGTGACCATATTATAAATCTTCGATTAACTGTAAGAAGATTAGAAAGAGCACAAAGGAAACTTGAACGTGATGAATCTAAAATGAATCTAAAAATGAAACAAACCATACAACGAGGTGATTTAGAATCCGCTCGGTTGTTTGCTACTGATATTGTAAGGAATAGAAGATGGGAATTAGGTTATCAGAAACTAGTTTCACGAATAAATGGATTGATATTCAAACTTGAGCGTGCAGATACTGCTGCAAGTATGGCTGAGGAGATGCATGGAGTGGCAAATGCTTTAAGAGCAGCTAATGCGCAATTACAAATTCCCGACCTAGACAGGGTAATCCAAGATATGGAAGTTTCAATTGATGGAATAGAAGAATCAACAGGTACTATTGAAGACGGTATTGATGATTTACTAATTGCAGATACTGATCCTTCAGAAGTCGACCGATTAATTGAACAAACA
>JAEOTG010000133.1 GCA_016839985.1 Candidatus Heimdallarchaeota archaeon
GTGTCTCCATAGATGACTTGGAAATTATTCTCAGAAAATTCCTGAGTCCATTGGTCTACTTTATTAATATGATCCTTTGATATGCTTGTTATTGAATTAGATATCTCAGTATAATAAAAACGACTACCTACATAATTATGACTACCATACATAGAATTTGCTACGACCTTATAAGCATTTGATTGTATTTTTAATTTCTTAAGATCTGATTCTAACGATGCTTTTTTCTTTTTCTCAGCATATGAACGAATAAAAGTCTGAAGTTCATGAATTTGCTTTTTCACATTTTTTATTTCAGTAAAAATCTGTCTCTGCATTATTCTTAGCCCAGTATCAGGCTCTTTTCTGAATTTTTGATTTGGCAAGGATATAGCACCATCAAAACTTTCTCCTCCAATATTGTAAGCAACCATAATGCTTGGAAACATAGAGCTGAAATCAGCTATCAGGACCGCTTCATGCAAAGTTCCTTTTGGAACTAGTACAAAACCTCCAACTGCTAGAGATCTAGTACTCTTTCTAATTGCTAGTTCATCTTGAGTTGGCTCTGAAGGAATGAGAGTATCTTTATGATGAAGAATTCTTAATAATTGAAATTCCCCAAGATGTCTTGGAGTTGAATAAATCCCTTCTGATGGTCTTATCCCAACTAATTTCATGACTTCAATCCATTCTTGCATCCCCATTGCAAAGAACAAAGAATGAACAATGTGGGAATCTTCTAAGCAAAGCTTTAGAAGCTCTTCTTTCTTACTTTCATCGTTTCTTTTTACAACTTCAAACCAAACATTATTAACTGTGTCATAATCTCCTTTTCTTTCAAAATCTATGAAATCAGAAGCTAAATCAGTTAATGCTTTCTTTCCACTTCTTGTTCTTAACCAACGAGTACTCTTTACTAAATCATAGAAGATATATCCTGGAATTCTATACCCTAAGTAGCCGATTGGATTTTTTATCCGAGCATTTTCGAGAGGACTAAAAGCATCAGGATTCAATCCTAATTTTCCCATTCTAGCAAAAATATAAGGTAAAACAATTCGGTTTCCATCAAAGGTTACTATAATGTCTGGTGAAATCATATGGATGGTTTTAACTAAATTTTGTAAGAGTTCCCTTTCATCTTTATCTGTGTCATTTTCAAGCAAGAAATGCTTGCACTCTGTTTTTCCTTCTTCGTGCCCCCAACTAATGCAAGCAGAGATTATTCGTTGTTCTCCTTCCCTTAAAATGCTAGCAAAGTTTTGTATTTTTTTGCCATCATCTGTTATCGAATTAACAACAATTCCTAAACCTAGTATGTTATATAGGAAAGGATTCTCATCAATTGGGTGTACATCTTCATTATTTACTTCGTATACTCTCCCAAATTCTGTAGGTCTAGTTTCTTCGTAATTTCGAATTTCTATCCAATTAAGACCTTTACACTTAGCGTCAATTAGGAATCTTGATGTATATGAAATATCATTTTCATAACTTTTAATGCCTTTCTTCAGTAGGAATTTGTTATAATGCTGTATTCTCCAAGGATTCCTACCAAGAATTTTGTAAAGATAGATAGGTTTGTTTTGATAATATCTATACTTTGTAACTTGATAGTGATCATATATCCATTCTTCAAATTCCTTCTCAGCAAAAAGAGTACTTTGGATAGTGTTTGTAGTTTCCTGAACATCATCAATATAGAAATAGGGATAGAAATCTCTAATGTGAATATTTATGGCTTCATTATCCCTTGTCTTTCCTCTTATTCGAATAATTGGCTCTTCTTTTCCTCTTTCCTTCTCATCAATAAAGAAATCTAAATCAAGAATCATACACTTGATTGGAGAAGGAGGTTCTGACATTCCAAATTCACTATTCTACCCTATTTTATATACCAAAATATAACTTCTGTGATATTTAAACCCTTTTTATTTAAATAATTTATAAGCAAAAAGAGATTTTACTATAAAAACATCATAATTGTGTTTTTTTTATTTGGATAAGTCAACTGGAAACAAGAATTTTCGCTTTAAAAAACCTTAAACATGCACAGGCTTGAGAAAACACCTTTTTCGTTTAAATTGACTGTGAAACGTTAAATTTTTAATAGGTTAATGTCATTTTATTATGTTGTTACATGTCTTCTAGAAAGTTATCTGCAGATGTTTATAAAAATTTGAAGAAATTAGAGCTTTCTGCAAATACTAAAAGTGGAACTATAGAAGAAACATTGGCTCTTGAAAAGCAATCTGAAGATCCTTCTACGGATCCAAAACCTCATTATTGGTTCATTTTGATGCTCTCATTTGGACAAAGATCAGGATATGTATATGATAGATCAGGACTTCACATACCAGAACCAGATGCATATGTTTACAGCGTGGAATTATGGAAATTCAAAGGGAGCCAATTAAAAGGTGTTGATAAAGTCTCAGAAAAAGTTGATAGAGATAACGCGATAAAGAGTTTTCAATCAGTGCAAAAAGACCTTCTCGATCAGGATTTTAAAATTCTATAATTATTAGTATTTACAGAAAAAATAGCAGAATTGTAGATAGAACTGAGGGAATAAAACTAAATACAATAAATAATATCCTTTGAGGTTGAAAGAATATTTCTCTCAAATCTACAAGCTTTATTTCTTTGTTATTTAGAATTTTCATATCATATAGAATAATAATTGTAA
>JAEOTG010000134.1 GCA_016839985.1 Candidatus Heimdallarchaeota archaeon
ATCACAAAATTTTGTACCAACTGGTTCTCCATCACAATAATTTTTTTCATCTAACAATTGTTTACAACTCTTCACATCTTTTCCACCTTCTTTTTCAACTGTATGTGTATATAATACGTCTGTTCCACATCCATCAGTACATAAAAGAAGAGAACAGCCCAAATATCGTATAAAACGAGCTTTTTCACTTTCAGGAACTTCTACTTTAATATGAGTTTTTGTAGACTGAATTAACATACCACCAATTGTTAATGCAGCCATGATCATACAAAAAAGTAAAAACATATTATTTAATTCAAAACTACCCATTATTTCAAACTCTCCTTAAACCATTTTAACCATTTATCATATATTATTCTTGAATCCAAAGAACCAACTTCTTTCCTAACTTCGTCTGATGTTAAATGAAACATCTCATTACATTTCACTGTCCAATCAGCTTCCATGATATCTGGTCTATTTAATTTATTTGAATAATCAACTATAGATTTTTTTATTTTACCTCTCAATTCAATATTACTCCAGACACCATCCCAATTTCCATGCCAATCCTTTGATCTCTTTGATATCTCATTAATAATAAAAGATTCACCATTCACTAAAGTATCAGTTGGTTTTAGAATATCTTCCTTTGCAGAATATTTCAACAAAGGTATAAATCCATTTTCTTCCATAGGATCAGTTTTCCATTGTTTTCTCACTTCTGTCACTTCTAAAACTCTTCTAAAAGTGTGAAGACCGTCAGCTGTCCTCAACCTACCACAAATAACTATTATATCTGTTGCTTTGAAACTAGCAGGAGGTACTCCTAAATCATTAACAACCCTATCAAATACACCATATGGTGACTCACCGTGAATAGTTCCAGCAACAACATTTGCCAAAGCGCCAATTCTCATAGCTTCATAAAGAGCTAAAGCTTCTGTACTTCTTACCTCACCTACTATCAGACAAGAATCACCTAAACGAAGAGCTGTTCTTAAAGCCTCATCTGCAGGTAACTCTCTTTCAACTCTGGTAATAACAGAACGTGATTTTAGTCTTTCTATATTAAAACCTAAATTTCTGAATTGCACCACTGGTAATTCTAGAGTATCTTCTACTGTTACTATTCTAAATTTTTTCATTATCTCTAACATACTTGCAGATAACAATGAAGTTTTTCCAGAACTACGACCACCAGCAAACAATATTGTTCTTGTACCATCAATTAGAAAACTCATTAACCCTGCGAATAATGGATCAACATAATTAACATTCATAAATAATGGATAAGTCCATGGTCTTTCCCTATGTCTTCTCAATGAATAAGCTATTCCATCTGGTGACAAAGTTCTTGTGATAGCAGCAACCCTTGCTTTTGCTCCAGGTACAAATAACTCTGTATCAAGAACTGGATTGGCTTCATCTAATGGTCTACCAGAAAATAATCTGAACCTAGTTGCCCAACCTTCTGCATCTTCTCTTGTTGGTATTAGATTAGTTTCACATTCTTCGAAATCATCATGTAGAATATAGACAGGTAATGTACCTATTGGTGAATTGATATAAACATCTTGAATTTTACTATCTGCTAATAATACTTCCAATATCCCAAAACCAGCAGTATATCTTACCAAAATATATGTGATTTGTTTCAATTCCTTTTCAGATAAATTAACTCCCATACCTCCAGCAATTCTTGATACTCTTGTTCTTCCCATTTCTCTAAAACTTTCTCTTGCCATTTCTGGATGAGTAAATTCTGTTTCACTAGGTTTATACTCAATTATTTCCAATCTTGCTTGATCCAAGATTGTATACTGTTCATCTGATAATTGAAATTCTGGTGCTGAAATGTGATAATAGTATCTGACTTGTTCAGGAATTTTGAATATCTTTATTTGTATATTAGAAATTGAATATCGGTCAACCAACTTTGCAGTTTTTGGTGGTATTATTTTATACCTTGTTAACATGAATGTTGGCCTTACTAATGGATGAAAGATTTCTCGATATAAACTTCTATCTCCAATTTTATGACCATGAATCTTGTCCTTGACAAGGTTTATTATTTTTGTTTTTTCCAATCTTTCTTGAATCGGTATCAAAGTGTTATCTATAAAGAATTTTATGCATCTTTTACACATTGCCTGTTCTTTCTGTATTTTTGATCTTTCACGTCTAATTATTCTTTTAATTTGTATGTATGTTCCTATAGGATCTTTCTTTAACATATTCCCAAGAAGCATTTGTAATTCAGAAAAGCGCTTGGGAAAACATCTTTCACAATTTTCTCTTCCTAATTTAGAATAATTTAGAATGTTTTCTGTTTTTACTAATTTTTCATATAATTGTGCAATTTCTATCATAACTTTTGTCTGTTCAAAATCATATTCATGTTCTCTAGAACCTGCTAATATTATTCTCTCAACTTTCCTAGCTTCTAGTAGTTTGTTGATAACCATTCCAAAACAAGAGTCATAATCTTCAATACTTGAACCAAACATACAGTCTTTACAATTTATTCTAAGTATTCCACCTATGAGCTCATGTTCACATGCCATATACTCAAGAATATTTTGATTTCCTTGTTAAAATTGGTTTTTCTTTAAATTTATTTATCTTATAAAACAAATTACTATTTGGTTCTAAGATGTTTGAGAAAGAGCAACCGCAAAACATGCAAACATTTAGTAATGAAATCGTGAAAATGGTTAATACTAACACAAGAAGAATAAGAATACTTGAACAAAGACTTTCTGGTTTTGAGAGAAGAATTGGATCATTGGAAGATAGAATCATTGATGAAATAGATAATTTAAGAAGAGGTTTAGAACAGATAAATCTGGATATTAAAGCTGTCAGTGAAAGTTTGTCAGGAATAAGGGTTGAAATGTTGAATATCAATAAAGACTTGAATAGGACTGCCAAGAAAACAGAAGTTAAGGAGTTGGAAAGTCTTTTAGATATTTACAATCCTATTAAATCTAAGTTTATAACTAGAGATGAATTGGAAAGATTTATGGAAGAAAAATCTGAGAAAAGTTGATCATCTAATCTGGAACAAATACATATCTTCTACACATTTCCTTTAATTGGGGACATTCATTATCAGTTATACCTAAACATTCTTCTTTACAATCTTTCAAATCATCTTTCATATCAACAATTACATCCCACGGATCTTTTCCCCAATTATCAACCACACATTCTTGACACCATTGTGTAAATTTTGAAGCACACATTTTACAATCAAAGGATGCTTCCTTTGAATGGAAAAAAAGTGTATATATCACTACACCTAAAAGTAAGATTCCTATGACAAGCGCTAAAAAAATTTTAATTGAGAAATCTCCTTTACTTTTTTTTAAAATTTGTTGTTTTCTAATCATTCTAATCATATTTGAGTTTTAGATAAATATAAATTGGGAAAACGAGAATTGTTATTTTAGAGATGATTATGAAACTTTTTGGAAAGAAAAAACCTGAAGAAAGTCCGGGTATTGGTCGTGGTTTTGTTCCTATTGATAGGGTAAAGGAATTGAGTAGTAAGGGATTTTCTGAACCTGAAATAATAGATGTTTTGAGAAAAGAAGGTTTTGGTGCTAATGAGATTGATAATGCTTTAACACAAGTTTTAAAAATGGGTGTATCTGGCCAACCTTCAGTACCTCAAGAACCTATGCCTAGTCCAGAATTACCAACCATGGGATCCATGGGAAATATTCAAGAACCCCAACCATTTTCAACTCAACCTGGATTTCCACAAATTCCTGAGAGATCAATTCAATACCCACACCAAGAAGGTGTTGGAACAGAAGAATTAGTTGAATCAATAGTACATGAAAGAATGGGTGAGGTTGATCAAAAATTTACTGAGATGATGGCAAAACAATCTGAGTTGGAAAGGTATATTTCAAACTTGCATCATCAATTGTCAATATTATCAAAAAGTAGAAGTGAAACAGAAAAATCTATTCTTGCAAAATTAGAATCTTACAAAGATTCTATGGATGACATGTCGGCTAAGTTATCCAGTATGGAAAAGGCATTCAAAGATGCATTACCAGCTTTGATTGAAAGTGTTAGGTCTTTAACAAATTTAGTAAATAGAAGTAAAAAAGAAGCTTAAACAAAATATATATTCGTACTTTAACAAATTATTTTTTGATAAGTAATGCCTGATCTTTTTAGACCAATAGCAGAAAAACTAGTTGATCTTGGATTTATTGGATTTTTTATTCCATGGATGATAACTGCAGCAGTATTTTGGGGGTTGTTGAGGAGATCAAAATTATTTGATTCAATGATAATTAATGCTGTGTTAGCTTTAGCAGCATCTTTCTTTCTTTGGGCTTATTTGGTTGGTTCAACTGCTATTGAGATTGGTGCACCATTAGCAACATTCATGGCTCAAGCCTCTGTTTTAATTCTTGTTATGGTCTTTGGTCTAGTTGCAGCTGGTATGTTTTATCCAGATTTGAATAAAACTTTAGGAGAGACTTTCAAGACAAGATCTGCAATGTATATAATGATAGCTCTATTCTTTGGTTTATTTTTCACAAGTGGATTGTATAAGATTTTAATTCCAGAAGATATTTTCACAGGACCTCGTGGAGATGCTTATACCTTGGTTTTAGTGCTTGCTATTTTGATTGGGGGTCTCTTTATAATTGTGGGAGTTCAAAGTAGTAAAAAGAGTGAATAATATGGCTGACATGTTTGCAGATGTTGTTCAAAGATTATGGGACATGGGTGTATTGAAATATCTTTTTCCTTACATGTTGACGTCAGCAATTTTTTATGGTTTGTTGAGAAAGTCACAAATATTTGGTAAACCAGAAGATAATGCTGCGGTGAATGCTGTTATTTCTATGGTTGCTTCATTCATGATGTTTGCTTATCCTGTTATTGCTGGTGTTGATATTGGGGAACATCTTGTTTATTTCTTTACTCAGAGTGTTGTAGTTATTTTAGTTATTACATTAACTTTGATGATAGCAGGAATGTTTCTACCACCTGATTTACCTAAACATCTTTCAGAGGGTTTGTTTCAAGGAAATAAAGCTATAGCAGTTATTCTCATTGGTCTGATATTTGCTTTCATAATTGTAATGACGAGTGGTTTATGGACAGCTGTTCTTGGACCAGATGTGATAAATTTATCTGACGACATATTTATAACAATCATTGTTCTAATATTACTTATAGTACCATTCATTTTCATAATGTATCCGTCTAAGGAAAAACAAAAAGGAGGACCAAACGAATAGGTGATTAAAAAATGGTTTTAGAACCGTGATTTGGAGTATTGGGAGATGTAGGAGTATATGCAGTGTATCTACCATTTTTACTATTGTTTTCGATATTCTATGCTATTCTAGTAAAAACAAAAGTTTTCGGTGAAAAATCTAGAGTAAATGCAGTACTTGCATTTATTATGTCTTTATACATAGTTGCTTTATCACCAGTAAGGGCGACAATTGCTATATGGTTTGCTACAGTATTTGCAATGACAGGGATGGCTATGGTTTCAATTCTTGTATTTATTTTAATACTTGGATTGTTGCTTGCACCTTGGTGGGATAAACTTACTGAGAAAAAAGTACCATTAAAAGGCATAGCAATAGTAGGTATAGTAATAGGATTTCTAATAGTTACAGGTAGTACATTTGGTGTAGGTAGTAGTAGCGGTTTAATAGAAGTACCAGGATTAACAAGTCAAGAT
>JAEOTG010000135.1 GCA_016839985.1 Candidatus Heimdallarchaeota archaeon
CTAAAAAACATACTTATACTATTGATTCATTAGATGAGTTAATTCTGATAATTAAATCTCTTTAGTGTATACAAACATGAGTTTACAGTTTAGCAAGAAGTGGAAAAAACATTTAAAATATTCAAGAAAAACCAATAATATTGGAAATAATTTATTTTTTAATGGATTAAAATTTAATCCATACATACTTCTCAGAGAGGATGTATGTTAGCTAGAAAGAAAAAGAAACATTGGTATATATATTTCATGTTCATAAAAGTCTTAAGATTCTTATGACTTTGTTTATTCTTCATAAGTCTAATTAGAAAGATGATTTATCGTACACTTTGACAATAGAAAGCACAAATTTGATTACAACATTCCCAACTCAAGAGAAGGAACTGTATATGCTGGAAAATAAAGAACGCATTCTCATAGTAGATGATGATACATCCATTCTTAAATTTATGAAGGCTATACTTGAAAAAAATCATTATTATGTTGAAACTGCGGAGACTGCTGAGGAAGCTATACATAAATGCAAAAATAACCAGTATGACATAGCATTACTAGATATTAAATTGCCTGACATGGAAGGAACAGAACTTCTACGAAGACTAAGAGATACCCAAATGGTGAAAATAATGGTAACAGGTTTTCCATCACAAAGAAACGCAATTGAATCATTAAATTTAGGTGCCCATGCCTACCTAATTAAGCCTATAAAACCAAATGACCTATTAACAATCGTTCAAGAGAATTTAGAAAAACAAAAAAATGCTTTAAATCAAAATCAAGATCTAGCTATAGGACTTTTAGGTCAATTTATTAATTATATGAAAGATAAAAAAGGCTGGATCAAGATAAATGACATTGCATACAACCTTCACACTTCAAAATATTCAGTAGAAAAAATGACTAATTTTTGTGAGAGCTTGGGATTAATCAGACTTAAGTATTGGAAAAATAAAGGATTAATTGAATTAACCAAATGATTCTTAGTGTCTGCATCAACCTTTGTAAAGACGAAAAATATTTAGGTCTCCTTACTCATTATTTTTTTGGGGAAAAGTCAAAAGAACTGCACCTTTCAATTCTTAATCTCTTAGGACAACTTCTGAGAGTGGGCTTTTCCCTTAATTTCTAGAATATTTTCTCGTGCACTACACTATATTTGGCTTTCCGTCGACTCTTAAATAACAAACACTGATTGTATGCTAAAAACCCGTGTTATATATTAGACTTAATTTTAAGATATCTATGTTTAGATTTTTTTCATCGTAATGGAGAAGTCATGTCGTTTTATTAAACGAATAGCACCTCTCTTTCGAAGGAATCTCTGGAAGTAATTTGAATTATTATGTTCCTGCGATTCAAATTTTTTGTCTTCTTGAGACATTTTTTCTCTTCCCTTCTTTAGTAATTCAATAAACGATTTCTATAGAACAATTCCTTTGCTTTTGATATTTGATAGTCAATATCCAGCATTTGATTTTTATAGATCTTTGATCCTTCTAAATTTAAATGTATATAACCTATAGATTCTTTTCTTTCAATTTTTCTAACTAGATTGTTAGGATTCCTTATTAAATCTTTAAGACTTACAATCCTTGAAAGGATTAATGTTCCAACCATTTTTCTTATACTGCTTTCCATCTAATACACCTTGAAAATATATTCTTAGGAAAAATAGAAGGATTTTTTTCAATATCAATAAAGGTTATAATATGCCCTGTTTCATGATCAGGTGATATATTGTTATGTATATATCAATTTATGTCCATATTACAGATTATAAGCGTGTTAGCCTATGTTATAGGCATATTTAGGCATTTAGTAACCATTATGGTCCCATTGTTTTTTCACGATTTTTCCATTGTTCTTTTATCAATATATCTTTTAACTGGTTCTTTTTCATATAGAATTCTAGCTTTCTGAATATTTCCTCCACGACCACGTTCTCCAACGAAGATACGAATATCGATAAGTCCTCGTCTTTCAAGTTCTGAGATTGCACGTCCTCTATGTCTAAAAGGTCCATATATCCTTCCTTTTGAAACTTTTCCTTTTTTAACGATTTGCATAAAGGTTCTCCATCCTGATTTTTCTAATGTAAGTTTTTTTCTCATATAGTCATGGATGAATGCATTAGCTAAAAAGTTGAAGGTTTTAGCTGCTGATTCTGTTTTAAATTCAAGTTTGAGTTTTGGATGGATCATTATTATGTTTGGTTGGGATCTTGCCTTCCTAAATTCTCCAATCTCAGAAACATAAGTTATTTCTGGGTGGATTGTTATCTCCATTTTTCTTTTTGTTTCTAGTTTTAATTCTATGGATTCAACTTTTAAAGGGTTAAGCTTTCTTCCATCTAGTTCTATAGACCCCTTACTTACATAGTAATATGAGGGATGAATAGTTGAAACCTCGAGGTTAGTAGGTATCAAATTGTCTATTCTTACAAGTAGAGCAGGAAAGTTGCCGATATTAACTAGGTCGAGACATAGTTCAAGATTTTCTCCAGCAGTAAGTTCATTCTTATTTACTTGAAGATTTGCTTGGATTTCTGCTCGGTTAAATCTTTGAAGTCCAACAGCTTCTTCTTGCATAGATATAGGTGAAGAGAAGCTATCCGTTGATGAAGTCAGCCTTATGGAATGTACCATTTTGGTAAGTGAGATAGTTGATTGTCTTTTTGTTTTTATGTTCTCTTGAAGTCTTTTGATTAGTTTATTTTTTTCTTGATGTTTTGCTTTTACAAAATGACCTGCTGAAGATTGAAGCAGTCTCTCTGCAATTTCATAATAGTGTGGTCTTTTAATAAGATCTATCTCTGTTTCAGCCCTGTGTATATAACTATAAGCATCTA
>JAEOTG010000136.1 GCA_016839985.1 Candidatus Heimdallarchaeota archaeon
AAGGTGGGAGAAAAGAAAGTATATGTCTTTGAAGTTAATGACGACGGAGTTGGGATTGATCAATTAGTTATCCTACATAATCACATGTCTCTTTATAGAGATGATTTTCGAACTATTTTACCAGCTTTTGCTGATGTTGTGATATTCAAGAAACTCGGTGGAATACATGTGGCGACACTCTTTGCTGTTCATAAAGCAAGGTACCAACCATTATCTCCGTATAATTTACCAATCGCAACAAGAGCTGTGCAAGTTACAAAGAAGAAAGACGCATACAAATTTGATTTAGACGATGAGAAAGATGAAAAACTCGATGTAAGTAAGATAGATTACACTTATTTACGTAAAGTTACACAACCACAGAGAGGAGCTTTAGCTTATCTAATCAAAGAGGGGGTATATGAGTTATGATGGATTTCTTTAAAGGAATGTTTATAGGAAAAAAACTGAAGAGTGATGAATCATTAGATAGAGCTTACTTTGCACTTTTCCTACAGAAAAAACCCAAAACAAGGAATGTTAAAAAAGTTCTTCCTCTAATAGAAGACACAGATTGGAATGTTAGAAATGCTGCAACTTCAACATTGATTCATTTGATAACACAGTTTCCTGAAAAAAAGGAGGAAGTGTTAGAATACTTGCATGATCTAATTGAAAGAAGTTCTTTAGCAATTAAATTATCAACCTTAGAAGTTCTAGGGAAAATGAAAGACTATTCATCCAAACCTTATCTCGTTAAGATATTAGAAGAAAGCGATTATGATCTACAATATGCAGCAATAAGAGCTATAGGATATCTAGATGATGTTGATGTATTATACCCTCTCACAAATGTAGTTTATGCCGAAGATTACATTACCAGACGTGCAGCCATTTTGTCAGTGATTAGGATTTCCAATTCAGTAAAAGAAGAAGTACAAATAGAAAAACTTACTCCACATATCCATATAATTATTGAATCATATCTTGAATTAGAACAATTAGGAGAAATCTTCTGCAAGATTCTAGATTATGGTGATTTTAATCAATTCCCAAATATGAAAGGATATAATGAATCAGAAATAGTTAAACTAGAAGATTTAATAGAGCAAAAGGACTATAGTGTGGAAATGTATCAAAATTTCGCAAAATTGATTTTCCCAAAATACTTCCCAATCGCTGAAAATATTAATTAGTAAATTACTGTGTAAAGATTTTTTCACAGTAATCAATGAATGTTTTTTTGAATTTTTTGCCAATTACTTCTTGTTTCCATTTTTTACAAACATATTGCTTAGTTTCTGATGAACATAAATGAAAGCAAGTAGTTAAGAGTGCATATCCCATCATTCTCACTTGAATGTCAGCATTTTCTAACATTACTAAAGCTCGTTTTTGATGTGGGATTTTTGCATTGATTTTGAGTAATTGCGTCTCTCCTAAGCTTGTTGCATTCAACATATTTTCCATTATACTAATATGATTTAAGTATTTAAAAACGACAAAAACAGACTAATATGTAAAAATAGGGTAGATTGTCTTGGTTAGTTATGGATTTTAGTTAATTCAATCTCTTCTTCAACTTTATAAATTGCACAGACTCTATTCATTCCTTTTTCTTCGTGAGGTAGAATCTGGAGGGAATATATTTTTCCTTTTGGGGCATTAAACTTTCTATAGATAGAGTCCACATAATCCTTGACATCTCTATACTTTAACTCTTCATCAGGAATGTCAAAGTAATTAAGAAACTCCATATCCGACAAAAATCGTTCATCATTATTAAAAACATGTATCACATTGCTATTACATTTTCTCAAGAAATATAATTATCCGCATTTATAATCTGAAATCTTTCTGAAAGATAAGCATACTTTTTAATTGCAAGAAGATAGGTGAAATGATAATGCCATTAGATATTGAAACTCCTCTAAAACCCAAAGGGGATCAACCCAAAGCAATAAAACAGCTGGTAGATGGAATAAAGAAGAATAATAAGTTTCAAACCTTGCTAGGAGTAACAGGTAGTGGAAAAACTTACAGTATGGCTAAAGTCATTGATGCTATCAAGAAACCTACATTAATAATTGGTCCAAATAAAACTCTTGTAGCTCAGCTCTTTGGTGAATTTAAGACTCTTTTTCCTTCTGCTAGTGTAAATTATTATGTGAGTTTTTATGATTATTATCAACCAGAAGCATATCTACCTTCCAAAGATTTGTATATTGAGAAAGACGTTGATATTAATGAAGAAATTGAAAGATTACGACATACTTCACTTGAAGCATTAGCTACTCGAGATGATGTAATAGTTTGTGCTACTGTCTCTTGTATTTATGGCACTGGTCCTCCTGAAATATATCGTTCTAGAAGAATTGCATTAACACTTGGAGATACACTTGACAGACAAGATTTAATGATGGAACTAGTAAAAAACCAATACGAAAGAAACGATGTTAATCTTGAACGTAAATGTTTCAGAGTTAGAGGTGATTCAATAGATATTTTTCCTTTATATGGAGATTATATCTATCGTATTGAATTCTTTGGGGATGAAATTGAGCGCTTAACAGCTCGTCATCCTGTAACTGGTGAAAAAATAAAAGACTACGATTATCTTTCAATATTTCCAGGGACTCAATATCTTGCTAACGATGCATTCTTTGAAACAGCTTTAGAGGACATAAAATTAGAACTAGATATGCGTTTAGCAGAACTAGAAAACGAAGGTAAAGTGATTGAGAAACATAGGTTGAGACAAAGAACGCTTTATGATTTAGAGCTTCTAAGAGAAACTGGAGGTTGCCCAGGAATTGAAAATTATTCTCGTCATTTTGATAGAAGAAAACCAGGAGAGAAACCTTACTCTTTATTAGATCATTTTCCAGAAGACTTCTTGTTGTTTATTGATGAATCCCATTTAACCATCCCTCAGCTACGAGGAATGTATGCAGGTGATTATTCTCGAAAAAACAATCTAATTAGTTACGGATTTAGACTTCCTTCAGCTTTTGATAATCGTCCATTTAAATTTGAAGAAACAGAGAAATATATGAAGAAAGCAATGTTCACAAGCGCAACTCCTGGTCCATATGAGTATGCAGTATCTACTCAGATTGTTGAACAAATAATTAGACCTACTGGATTAGTAGATCCTAAGATCGAAGTAAGGGGTACAGATGGTCAAATTACCGATCTTCTAAGTGAAATAAATCAAAGAACTAGTAAAGGAGAAAGAGTTTTAGTAACAACTCTGACTAAACAAAGTGCAGAGATGTTATCAGATTATCTCCTAGATATGAAGGTTAAATCTGTATATTTACATCATGAAGTGGATACCTTAGAAAGAATTGATATTTTAAGAGATCTTAGACTAGGTAAATATGATGTAGTAGTAGGTATAAATCTTCTTCGAGAAGGTTTGGATTTACCTGAAGTCGCACTTGTAGCGGTACTGGATGCGGATAAAGAAGGATTTTTACGTTCTAAAACTTCACTTATTCAATTGATGGGAAGAGCAAGCAGAAATGTTCATGGTAGTGTTATCTTATTTGCTGATAATCTTACTAATTCAATGATGCAAGCAATTACTGAAAACAATAGAAGAAGACAAATTCAAAAAGAATATAATGAAAAACATGGAATTACACCCAAAACGATTAGTAAAGAAATTAAATCGATTGTTGAAACACTAATGCAAGTAACACCAAAAGAGGAAGAAAAAATAGAAATTCCTGAGGATTTAACAAGTGATGATATTTTATATGTAATTGAAGATCTTAAAACAAAAATGGCTGAAGCTGCAGGAAGGCTTGATTTCGAAAAAGCTGCTATTTTTAGAGATAAAATAAAAGAACTTGAGAGAATGGTGTCTAATTAATGAGTCTTTTTTCAGACTTAGAAGAATTACCGGATGATCCTGGTGTTTATTTAATCAAAGACAAAGAAGATAAAGTAATTTATGTTGGAAAAGCAAAAAATCTGAAAAAAAGAGTAAAACAGCATTTTCAAACAGTTACATTGCCAAGAGAAGAAAAGCTTCAAGAATTAGCTACTAGGATAGATTGGATATTAACAAGAAATGAATCAGAAGCTATTATACTAGAAGAGAAACTCGTGAAACAATTAGCGCCAAAATTGAATAGTATGCTAAAGGATGACAAATCAAACCTTCTAATCTGTATAACTTTAGAAGAAAAATACCCTCAGCTTTTAATCGTTAGAGAAACAGATCCAAGAAATGAAAAAAACATCTATTTCGGACCTTTTCCAAGCAATATAATGCTTAGGCAAACTGTCAAGCTAGTTTTAAGGTTGTTTCCTGTCTGCAACTGTGGAAAAAACGTCGAGAATTTAAGAAAAAAGAAATCTTCAATTAGGTGCATGAGAGAACGATTAGATAGGTGTTTTGCTCCTTGTAAAAATGATATTTCACCAAAAGAGTACATAAAAACTGTAAAAAATGTCATTTCATTCTTAAATGGAGATGTAGCTGATCTTTTAGATAATCTTGAAGAAGAAATGTGGTCTGCATCTGAAGAGGCTGATTTCGAAAGAGCTACAATTATTCGAGACCTTATTCAATCTGTAAGAACAATACTTAATCTGCAAGAGGATTTACATTCTAAAATTAAACATATTGATGTTTTAACATTTGCAGAAGAAGATCCAAATCTAGCATTTTGCAAGCTAGAAATACGTAATCATAGAGTTCAAAACATTAAAAATTATATAACAACAAAAAGTGAAAAAACCTTTTTTAAGACTTTAAGTGAAATTCTAATTTTCATATATGGAACAGATGATTCCATTAGAAAAATTTTGACTAATAATGATTTTACAAAGCGTTTCAATCCTAATATTGATCTAAAAATAGTTTATCCTAATGATGATACAAGCAGTCAATTAGTTGATATTGCACAGAAAAATGCAAGAGCAGAGCTCTTCAAATTTTTGCGAGATATTCAATATGAAAAGGATTCAAGTTTAGTTCTCAAAGAAATGAAAGAGCTTTTTCAGTTATCCGAAGAACCTAAAATAATTCATGGTTTTGATATATCAACCTTGAAAGGTCAACTTTCAGTTGGCTCTTGTGTTGCTTTTGTTGAGGGTCAACCTAAGAAAGATTTGTACAGACGATTTCGTATTAGAAGATCCTATACAGATCCTGATGATTATGCAATGATGGAAGAAGTAATAAGAAGAAAATACAGTTCTGATGTTCTGAAGTCTGATCCATTACCTGATCTACTAATAATTGATGGAGGTAAGGGGCAATTGAATATTGCTTTAGAGGTTTTGAAAAAGTTGAACCTTAGTATTCCTGCAATAAGTATAGCTAAGAAGAATGAAGATGTATACGTAGAATGGTCAGATTTACCAATAGCTCTCAACCAGGATTCTTTTGTACTGAAATTGGTTCAGAATGTAAGAGATGAAGCACATAGATTCGCTATTAGTTATCATAAAACTCTTCGACAAAGAACAGTTAAAAGTTCTAATTTTGAAAGAATTAAAGGAATAGGAAAAGCAAAAGTCTTTCTTCTGTTCCAGGAGTATCAGAACACAAAAAACATTTCTTCTGCAAATATAGAAGAAATAATGAAACTTATTTCGGTTAACGAAAAAATTGCCAAAGAAGTAATTGATACAGCAAAAAAAAGTAGTAAATAATTGTTCCTTCGAAAAAAATAAAACAATATGTATAAAAGTAGTTATCACATAATTAAATTGGTGATATAATGAAAAAAGCATTTTTAGTAAGCGGGGTTCTATTTATTATATTGTCCCTAACATTCATTACTCCCATAAATGCTGCAACAACTTGGGGTATTGAAACAAATGTAGATTATGAATTTGAGTTAAAATCATTTAAAATAGGAATTACAGATTATTCAGTTCTTTTGAAAGAGAATTTGTCTTTTATTATAGAGTTTACTAGTCTGACAGATATTGGATATAGCTATGATGTCTACAACTCTACAGGCTTGATGACCACTAATACCACAAATTTCGAGGAAACTGAAATTGAATCAGTAACCGTCACTATACCAGATGGATTACCAATAGCTTTACCGTTAACAATAGGAACAATTCCAGATTATCTATATTACTTTGGTAATTTTGTGAATGCAACATCTTCTATGTTTATGTTTGATGATTTGCTTGAGAATATCACGGATTATTTGAATGTTACTTATCTGCATGCATATTCATTACTGGATGAAGATTATCTAAAACTTAAAGCTGATTTATTTGCACCTACTGTTAATAATACTCTTCTTGAGGAATTTACTGGTGGGACTGATCTAAGCCAACTAATCCCTTCAAATATTACAGACTTAAAGCTAAATGCTACAGTCTTATATAATGCAACATCTGGATTATTTAGACAGTTATCAATTAAACTTCGTTCATTATCACATATAGGTGATTATACAGAGAATTTTAATGTGGATGTAGTTTATGGACTTCATATAGAAACACCTCCAACACCAACCCCTACACCTACACCAACAGATAAAACATCTTATTCTTGGTTAATTCCGACAGTGTTAGTATTAACTTTACTTACGGGTATCAAGCTAAAAAGAAAGAAGCAATAATCCATTCCTTTTTTTTCTTTAAGTACAAATGTTTTTTAAGTAATTTATTAAGTTCTTAATGAAAAAAAGTGAGTCTTAAAAGAGAAGAATATGTAATTTTGAAACACATTCTGAAAGAACCTGTTATGCCTTATAGTAAACTTGCGGAAAAAAGCGAGTTATCCCCACCCACTGTTAAGAAAAGGATTGAAATTCTTCTCAAAGATAAAGTTATAACAAGTTTTCATGCGGAATATCATTCGGAATCACTAGGTCTTGAAAGTCATATTTTTCTTTTGCGAGTTGATTCAATCGATAAATATCGAATAGTCGAAAGAATTCTAGATTATCATCCATATCTAGTTGTAAGACAAAGATGTTATGGCGGGATAACTGGAATTTTCTTAAAAGTACACATTCCCTCTGGGTCCATAAGCAAATTTCTTAGTTTTCTTAATTATCTGAAAGAAAATGATTTGATAGTTGAAATAGTACATTCAACAACCATCGGTAGAGGTATTAAAACAAGAATAGATTTATCCTACTGGGATCCTCAAAACAGAAAATGGATATTCAAGTGGGATATATGGAAAAAAAACATCGATAGTGTAGATTACATCCCACAATTTGATTACTTCCAAAGAATATCAAGAGAAAAACCCAAAAACGTTCTTAAAAACTTAAAATATATTGATTTTCAAATTCTAGAGCAATTGGTAAGGGATCCTACTCAAAAACATGTTAATCTTTCAAAACAGCTTAATACTCCCCAATACACAATTTCTAGGCATAAGAAATTTCTTAGTAAATACGTTATTCGAAACTATTTAGTAGATTTCGATAGATCTTACTTTGGTCTTGAAGATGAACTAGTATTCAAAGCAATTTGTAGTCAAAGAGCTATGTCTAAAATAATTTATCTTCTTCAAAATCTGGATTTACCTTTTGAGTCTGACTTTCGAGATACAGAAAAGGGTTTTCTCTGGAAGATTTTATTACCACCAAAAGATAAATTAGAATTAATCAATCTCCTATGGTCTTTATTTCCCGATCTTCAAATAATGATGCTAGATCCTCAAACAACAGTAACTAAACTATTTAATCCTGATAACTATTCTTTTGCTGATCAATCATGGAAAGATTCTGAAGAATATATGGTTAACCAAGTTTTAGAAAAAGCAAGAGTAGAATTAATAATTGCATGAAAATCCATCATCTCTATTCCTTATCAGCAGACATTCTTATAGACTCAAACTATAGCACGAAGTTCATTTATTATTTCATGTTTCATTTGTTTTCTTAAGATTGGGATGATACCTATCATAGCAGCAGCAAATAATGTAATAAACATTATAATAAACGGAACAACATCGATGAATACTGCTAATGAAACTACTTCTCTTGAGATAATTAATGGTTTAATAAATACTAAAAGCACCGAGGTTAGTACTAATCCAAGAATGAATCCAATTATTACTGTAGTTACCATGAATATTAATATTTCAAATACTATCATTTTTCTTACATCTTTTTGTTTTCCACCTAAAGCTAACATCACGGCATTTTCTCGCCTACGTTGTTCCAATATAAAATCTGTAGAGATGATGATATAAACTACTCCTATAACGTTGAGAAATATTGATCCTAACAATAAAGAAATTGTTACAGGAGGAATATAACCTACAAGAAAGTATCCTATATAATCAGGATTAATTTGTGTTGGATTTATTACTACTAAAGGATTAATCTCCTTTATTTGCTCAATAATTTGTTCCACATCAGCATTCTCTTTAACTGAAGCTAAGAACAAAGTACTATTTCTTTGTTCAATCATTTGAAGAAAATAATTATCATTGATTAATGCCCATTCATTTGTAACCCTATTCATTTTTGGATCATGACCATGAGCTACACCCAATCCTGGAGCCGAGCTTATTATTGATGTTAATCTAAAATCAACATAAAATGGTCCTCCTCTAAAACTTGTAATTGATAATATTTGACCAAGAGAGAATTTAAGTCTATCAACCACAAAGTCACTTAATATTACGCCTTCCTCCTCATTTGCAAGGGCTGTTAAACCTTCCTCAGCAGTCATACTGACAAAACTATTATCTAACCACTCCCCAATCCGCAGGAATTTGAGAGGATCAATTCCGAATACTTCCACATCCTGAAATCCAACAGTTGCTTTAGCTGTATAGAATCCAATTGATTCATTTATACCTTCTATACTGCTTAATGAATTTTCAAAATCTGTTATGTTAACTGGAATTACAGTATCAATCCTTAAATCAGCTCCTTCTCGATACTCATCTTCTAGAATATTGTTCTTTATTGTTGAAGAACGGATTGTAAGGAAAGAAGTTAATAAACAGACTATTAAGATTAAGAAGAAAGTAGTATCAGTAAAACTTTTCCGATATCTTCTAATATTCTTAATAATGAAAAATTTACTCTTCTTGAATATTGAAGAAAGGATAATTTCGCTCTTCTTTAAGAAATAATTTATGCCTAAAGATACGAAATAACAGGTGAAGAATATTATTCCAACAAAAAGGTAGAGAGAATTGGAACTAGCGGTAATTAATTTAAGATTGAAAGAAAAAGTTTCTTGTTCCAGTTTTAAATAATCTATTAAGAGGAATATGAAGCCTGCAATAGTAAGAACAAATGCTGCAATTTTAAGACCCATAGTCAATAATTGTTGACCCTTGCGAGTTACTAACAACGATTCTTGAATGTCTCTTCTTACAAATGTAATTACATTTAGAAGCGTCCAACCAAGATATATCCCAAGGATTAGTACCGTAAAAATCTCAATATCGTAGAATGACATTTCAAGTTCGTTCAGATATCTGACAAAAAGCGTTGTGTTAAAAACGCTACCATGTCCTACAGATGGTATTATTGCTGCTAACAGGATTCCTGTTCCGATACTAATAACTAGCGAGATAATACTAACGAAAAGAAATTCACCAAAGAAGATTCCTATGATTTGACTACTAACTGCACCCTTTGATCTAAGAAAAGCTATTTCCTCTCTTCTCCTTCTAACTGTCATATGCGAGGCTAGTACTGTAAGCATAACAGCTGTGGCTATTGTAGGTATAAATAATGTAGTAGATGCAAATGATCTTTTATATTCCTCTGTCATAGTTTGAATCTCTTGAGATAAAATATAACAAAACGCATGAAAAAAGCGAATTTCGATTCTTTCTCTTAATGCAAGGAGATTATCAGGCATTGAAGTTATACCATCAATTCTAAGTTGTTGTGGGTTCGTTTTTACCAAAAGCCTTGGAAGAATTCCCCATCCATCCATAATGAATAAGTCCAATGTAGTTAAATCTTCAATTGGGAAAAAGATGGAATCAACTATAATTCCTCCTGATCCTGATGTACCCCCTCCTAATAATCGATCGATTACTGAATTGTGTCCCACATATTTATAGATCCCAGCAACCGTATAATTGTAAAATTTCGTTTCATCAATATCATAATGAAGCATGTAATGCTCTCCCTCGTCAGTATTGGGGATTCTTCTTGTAATTGCAACATCAATCTTATAACCTGGTGAAATAGTTTCATTGAAAACTGACTCTAACTGTTTTGCTTGGGTATAACTTATTAAAATCTCTCCTGAATTCAACTCACTTTTTCCTTCTATCTCTAGATTTAACTTTATTCTATTTAGAGAACGGGATGGCACTACAAAACCAGAAGATAAGGACAAAGGATTAGTCATGTTTTCTTGATTATCCTCTGGGTACCATCTATAAGTGTCGTTCTTATCATCAAAATTGAATAAAGCAACAGATGGATATAGCCAATCTACTTGTTCTACAACAGTATCTTGTGATACATAAGTGTAAACTTCATCCATTGAATGCGTTAAGAAAGATGTGATATACATCTCATAATCCAAAGTATCAATATAATCGTCTGCAATAATCTTCTCTGAAGTGTGAGTCCATATAGATGCTGTGTATAGCACTGAAAGCGAAAAAATCAGACCCAAAATTACAATTAATGTGCTTCTCTTTCTATTACTAATATTCTTTAAGATTAATCGAATATTAAATGAGAAAATATAGAACATCTTTCTGAAAAATGATTCATCGTTTTCAGTGTCTTTAGTATTATCAAAATTTGTCATTTTACATCACGTTCTAACTTATATTCAAAGATAATACTATCGTAATCAATTTCTTCAATATTAGTTATTTCTGTTTCTGAAACAACTCCTTTCTGAATAATCAATAGTCTAGTAGCTATTCTTGCTAAATAGGGATCATGAGTGGTATAAATCATTGTCATCTTATTCTTCTTAGAAAGGTCTAGAAGCAAATTCATAATAACGTCTCCAGTTTTACTGTCTAAAGTCCCAGTAGGTTCATCAGCAATTAGAATTGATGGAGAATTAGCAACAGCTCTTGCTACGCAAACTCTTTGTTTTTCTCCAGAACTAAGTTCTTCTGGGTGATTCAATGCTTTGGTTCCTAAACCAACTTTATTCAAGAGTTCAAGTGCTTTTTCTTTAGCCTCCTCTTCTTCCTTTTTCATAAGCAATATGGGTACCATAACATTTTCTAAAGCTGTTAGATGTTCCATAAGGTGAAAATCTTGAAAAATAAAACCTATTTCTTTGAGTCTATAATCATATAAATCGGTTGTATCCCATTTACTGATGTCTTCTCCCCCATAAGATATTTTACCTGAGGTGGGTTTATCCAGGCCTGCTAATAAATTAAGAGTAGTAGTTTTACCTGAGCCAGAAGTTCCTAAAAGGCATACAATCTCTCCCTTTTCAATCTGAAAACTTGCTCCACGTAAGACAGCCAAATCTTCTGCTTTTGAAGTAAAAACTTTAAACAGATTGTCAATAGATATGAAAGTCTCGCCCATGTAACCAACAATTACTTTTTGTAAGCACTTAAATTATTTTGGATTTCAAGCTAATAGATCAATCAGATACCAAATAACCACAACTATGAAAATAAACAAAATTCCTAAAAATATTTTCCCTCGATCTCTACCACTACTTTCTTCTGTGTCTGAACTTGGAATATCATCTAAATTTTCCTCATTATTTTCTGTTTTTTCACTATCCGGTTCCATGCTTATTCCTCTATTATTGCGGTTATTTGTTCTTTATCAGAATTAATGATATCTGTTTCTTTTCTTCTTTATATTTCTAACTCAACTAAAGAATTAAACATTTCTCTTGCTTTCAGGAGATTTAATAATTGAACTTGACACATATATGTCCGTTCCAGCAATTAAAGCTAATAATGTTGCGTGGCTAGGAATTAATTGAAAACGTTGTATTTCTGAAAAACCTTCAAGTCGAATTTCTACTGTTGCTTGATATGCATTAGAATACGGGATTACAGAATCGATAATGATTTTGTCAATAACGCATATTTCAGGGACCAATTCAGCTATTGTAAGCCGAGAATCTGCTCCTTCAACTGCATTAATCTTCCTAGCAATTTCTATAGCAATTGAAACAGGAATGTTAGTCATTAAGAAATTCTCCCCATTTTCTAATTCAAAATTTAAAAGTGGTATCTCTGGAAAATAACCTCTACTTTCTTCATCCTCAGAAAGTGGTATGTCTGGAGTAGCTGTTAAAACTTCCACTTTAATTACTTTGAAGAGTTCAAATTCTTCAGAACGGGAGTTTTTCTCCATGTGAAAACAGACTTTTCTATATACAAAAATGTTGAGTTAGTTTCCAGAAAATGAAATGTTTAATATAAGATAAGAAAGGAAAATATTTTATTATTATATGCCATCCTAAGTTAAACCAAGTAGCATGAATAACAGGTTGTACTAATGAAAAGAAGGAAAATTCCTGAGAAAAAGTCCAAAGCTAATATTGAAACTATTCTTAAGTTATCTGTATCAGCATCTTTAGCAAGTCTAGGAATTATTCTATCTGCTATAGTGGTTTATATCCCAAATATTGAGTTTATATCAGTAACAATCTTCCTAATTGCTCTCCTTTTTGGTCATTATTATGGAGTAATAACAGCTGTTGCAATAACCATTGTGTATGAGTTTTTTGTAACTTCAATTTATGGTTCTGCAGGACTCTTAATTTTCTTCAAACTATTTTGTTATATTAGTCTGGCTTTAATTGCTGGTTTAGGAAGAAAACATTTTCTAAAGCTTTCATTTTGGGAACTTGGAATTTTTGGATCACTATTTGCACTAGCTTATGATATTATTACAACCTTAGGAGCTCAATTGATAATTCTTCAATCACAAATAACTCTTCATTATATATTTCTCGTTCTCATCACAGGAATACCATTTACAATTATCCATTTTCTAGGTAATTTCGCTCTGTTTAGTTTAACCAGAAACTCTATCAAATGGATTGTTTCAGCTTTCAGACATAGGGGAATAAAACTGTTGATGATTCCAGTTTTTATGGAAACTAAAGAAGATTCAATACTTCAGCAGAAGGTAATTCAAAATGAATAAAACTAGAATTTTCTTTCTAAGTTTTGCCATTCTTAGTATTGTACTTCTAAGTACAGGTCTATTCTTCTATGTAAAATATAGAACAACAACCAACAACAATGATGACATTATGGTGTTAGCAATTATTGATTATGGAACACTAAAACTGGATAATTATGAAGAACATAATGTCTCAACTACTAAAGGAAATTCAGCTCTTCAAGTTTTCAATAAAATTGCGACATTGAATTTAGTTAATTATTCATTTGGTGTATATGTTAAAGGAGTAAATGGTTATACTGAGCAATTTCCAAATTATTGGGCTTTTTACTATTATAATCCTGAACTTCAAGTATGGAGCTACTCAGAAATTGGAGTCGGTAATTATTTTGTAGAAGACGGAGATCAGATAAAGTTGATGTATACAAGTCAATAAACGGAAAAACACCTAACAATAGTACAAAAAAATGAATAAGAAAAAATAAGGTGAAAACGAATGACTGTGGAATCTCGACGATTCATACTAATTACATTTCTAACTAAGCGATCTATTGAATATGCAATATTACCTGTTTTACTCTTTAGTTATTTAATAGGGTGGTTTTATCAAAACTCAGATTTAGAAATGAACTTGTTTCTTCCCGAAAACGGGGGAGGGTCGATACAGTTTGCTGAAGGATTTATGCTTGTTTCTATCACTGCAATCAGTGGTGCATTTATTGTCTTCGCTTTAAAATTTAATCTACTTAAAATCATAAAGATATTTTTTTCATTTGGACTTTTTGTTTCTTCAACAAGTGTCTTCTGGTTACATGCATACTTCATTAAAATATACAAAACTGATATAACAAGTTTTTATGGTATAATTAGTGCTGAAATAGTATAAGGAGTTTTCGTTGGTATATAAGGAATGACTGCATGTTTTCTTTTTATATTTGAAAAAGGAAAACAGTTTCTAAGAAACGCTATTATTTTGATATTAGGCATAGCTATTGGATCAATATTTGGTTTAATTATGCACTATATTACGTTTTTAACCTTAATTATTCTCATTTCACTTTTTGATATTTATTCCGTTTTTAGAGGACCAATTAGTAAAATATTCCAAAAAACCAATATCTCATTCACAACCGAAAAACCTATCTTTCATGAAAAGACAGTAGCTATAGGAATTGGAGATTTTATTTTTTATTCCTCCGTGGTAACTTTTTTTACAAGAGAACTTGGATTAGCTTTAGGTTTTGGTTCTATAATCTGTCTTTTAGTAGGAGTAAAAGTAACAGAGAAAATGTTGTTGAAATATGGTAAATTCCCTGGTCTTCCACTTCCTGTTTTTTTTGCTTTAGCTCTTGTAGGAATAGGTTGGTTAGTAGATTTGTATCTATTGGCATTCTGACGTTATTGAAAAAAATCGGATTTTCTGTAACAAAAATCAAAAGGTTTAAAATGAGTGTCAAGGGGTATTGATTCGGTCGAAAAACAGTGTCATCGAGAAAATTCAGATACAGAGGACATTCAATAGATGAACTAAAGCAGATGAGTATGGATGAGGTATTAGACTTACTACCTTCTCGAAGAAGAAGAAGCTTATCTCGCCAAGAATTTTGGACTCCCAGGAGGAAAAAACTTTTGGAAGACATAAGAAGAGCCATTGAATCCCAAGAAAAAGGAGAAAGAACTGTAGTACGAACACATGTCAGAGATATGCCGATCTTACCAGAAATGGTTGGAGCAATAGTTGGAGTATATAATGGTAAAGAGTTTATAGAGGTTGAAATTCAACCACAAATGATTGGACATCTATTAGGAGAGTTCAGTCCTTCCACCAAAATAGTAAGACATGGAGCACCTGGAATTGGAGCAACAAGATCTTCTCTTTATGTACCCTTAAAATAGCAATTTTCTCATCTTTTCTACTGAAATTTTTTAAACTAGTTATTTTCATATTAAAAGGTATGAGTCAACCAAATCAAGGTGATTTTCCTAAAGTAGTTAGAGATTCAAAAGCATTTCAAAGACTTGAAAAGAATTTAACTATAGATCTTCTTTGGATTTGGGTTTTAAAATTACTAAAGGAAGGTCCAAAGTATGCGTATGAGTTGAAACAAGAGATTCAAACCCGTTTTGGTTTCAGTCCTGCTACAGTTACAAACTATACAATATTGTATTTGTTAGAAAGAGAAGGCATTGTAAAAAAAACAGAGTTAAGGAATGAACATGAACGAATAGATCGAAAATATTATGAAATCACAGAATTTGGAGAAAAACTAATGGAAGAAGCAAATTTATACCTCAATAACACAATAAAAAAACTCTTTCAAGAAAAATCATGAAAGACTAAAAATACTCGCTCCTTTTTCAACAAATTTAAAAATTCTCATTTAACTTGAGAGATAGGTGTAGTTTTATGAAGGTGAGAATTTAATGCCTAAGAAACGTAAAAGCGGTGGGAGATCGGGAGGAAAACGTGGTAGAGCAACAATGAAACATTGTCATGCTTGCGGTGCTCTTATTCCTGCTGACAAAGCTAAGAAATACACTATTTACAGCAGTCCAGTAGACTATAGGTTAGCAAAGGAACTTCAAAGTGAAGGAGCACATATCCCAAGACAAAAGAAAATAGCTTATTATTGCGTATCTTGTGCTATTCATAGAGGTAGGACTAATATCCGACAAAAAGACCAAAGAAAATCTAATTAATCCCTTTTCTCTTTTTATTTTTATTTCAAGAAGGAAAAAACAATGAATTTAACTTTCGTGATCCCATCACAGACAATAAGAACTGATACAAAAAAATCTGTGAAATCTGTTGTTGGTGGTCAAGAAAGAGTTGATGTTCTATCTCGATGTCTTTTGAACCTTTCTAGATGGAAAGGAAGACTCGATTCAGAAATTAACTTTATCCTTTATCTTTCAAACCCAGATGAGCAACAAGCTTTCACTATACCAATTTCCTTACTTGAATTAGACCTTAAGAGCGAAGTAGATTCAACACAGAAATTAATAGAAATTCTATCTATACCCAAAGAAAGAGGTATCTTTAAAGAAAACATTAATTTCAGTGATTTAATGGAACAAATATCAAAAGACTCAAAACTATATTACCTTACACCTGATGGTTCTGAAATATCTGAATTGAAGAAAACAAATAATCAGAAAGAAAACTCATGTTTTGTTGTAGGAAGTCAATATGATTTAACAGAGGAACAAGAAGCATTGTTATCAAGAATGGGTGCTATACGTGTTAGTATCGGAAAAAAAGATTATTTAGCATCACATGTTATTACAATAGTTTGTCATCATTTATTTTTGAGAAAATAATCTGAAATCGCAGAACAACTTATTTTTCAATAAACTTTAATTCTTTGGACACAATCACTATTTAGTATGACAGAAGAAAAAAAGCCAATAATATCTAAATATATGATTGCTTTTGCATTAATTTCTCCCTTTCTTTTTAGTGTTAGTGGAATGTTAATTGCTTACTTCACGACTAGAAATTCTTCTTCTACTATTCAAAAAATAGCTTTAATTGTTGCTACCTTCGTTGGTCTCTTTCTAGCAATTGGTTCAATATTTGCTTTACAGAAGATCATCAATAAAAAAATAAAAGCTGTAAACTCTGAAAAATAAATGTCTTATACTTTTAGATTGTTTAAGCATAAATTTTTTAAAAACTCAATCAAAAGTACAAAAAAGAAATAGATAAGGGATTTTAATGGAAATAAAAAGAAGAAAAATAATAATTATGGGCGCTGCAGGAAGAGATTTTCACAATTTTAATACTTATTATAAAAATAATGAGATGTATGAAGTTGTAGCATTCACAGCAACCCAAATTCCAGATATTGTGGACCGTAAATATCCTTCAGAACTATCTGGGCCTCTTTATCCCAATGGTGTCCCAATTTATGATGAAAGTGAAATAACTGAGTTGATTAAGAAACATGATATTGATGAGGTAGTTTTTTCATATTCTGATGTATCTCATGAATATGTCATGCACAAAGCATCTCTAGTGAATGCTTATGGTGCAGCTTTTACCTTGTTGGGAACGAAAGGTACTATGATAAAATCCACTAAACCAATCATTAGTGTTTGTGCAGTTAGGACTGGAAGCGGTAAATCTCAGACTTCTCGCAAGATTGTACAAATACTTCAAAATGCAGGCAAGAAAATAGTGGCTATACGTCATCCTATGCCTTATGGTGATTTAGTAAAACAAGCTGTTCAAAGATTTGCTGATTATTCAGATTTAGACCTGCATGAAACTACAATTGAAGAAAGAGAAGAATATGAACCATACATCGATAGAGGATTGGTAATTTATTCGGGAGTG
Source organism: Candidatus Heimdallarchaeota archaeon (assembly GCA_016839985.1). Lineage (GTDB taxonomy): Archaea > Asgardarchaeota > Heimdallarchaeia > Heimdallarchaeales > Heimdallarchaeaceae > UBA460. The sequence continues at coordinate 17,377 of JAEOTG010000136.1, forward strand.
GATTATGAGGCAATTTTAAGAGAAGCTGAAGAAGAAGCAGACGTGATTCTTTGGGATGGAGGAAATAATGATTTCTCTTTTTACAAACCTGATTTACAGATTGTAGTGGCAGATCCTCACAGGGTTGGACATGAGCTTCGTTATCATCCTGGAGAAACAACACTGATTCTAGCAGACGTTGTTGTTGTAAACAAAATTACAACAACAGATTACAAGAATGTAGTGCAGCTCGAAGAGAATATAAGAATGGTTAATCCCACTGCCACTATTGTTGAAGCTTCTTCACCTATATTTGTGGATAAGCCAGAATTAGTAAAAGGAAAAAGAGTTTTAGTTATCGAAGATGGACCAACTCTAACTCATGGAGAAATGAAATATGGTGCAGGTGTTGTTGCTGCTAGACGTTATGGAGCAAAAGAATTGGTAGATCCTCGTCCTTATCTCGTTGGAAGTATGAAAGAAACATTTGAGCAATATCCTGATATTGGTACTCTTCTACCAGCAATGGGATACTTTGATCAACAACTAAAGGATTTGGAAGATACAATCAATAATACGGATTGTGATGTTGTAGTTTCAGCAACACCAATAGATATTACACGTTTAGTTAACGTAGATCAACAAACAAAACCAATTGTAAGAGTTAAGTATGAACTTGAGGAAATTGGTTATCCTAAATTGATAGATATCCTTAAAGAAAAAGGATTCCTCTGATTCTTTTTCTCTTTGTTTTCTTTATTTTTAATAAATCGCAATCAAATGAATTTTATATTCCTTTTTTCTTTTCTTTAATAGGTATTCAATGATTGCTACTGATAATTATCCTGATAACGATACCATTAATGATGGTTCTTATGTGTTGGTTGTGCTAAACGAAAGAAAGAGGTGGCTTACTAAGGCAATAAAAGGAAAACAATTTCAAACACATAAAGGATTCTTCAAGTTTGATGATATTATAGGAAAACCATATGGGATAAAAATCCTTACAAGTAAAAACGCTCCTCTATACATTTTTAAACCAATACCTAGTGATCTTCTATCTCAAGTACCCCATAGCTCACAAATTATTTACCCAAAAGATGCTGGTTTAATTTTACTTTATGGTGGAATAAGCCCTGGTTCTAAAGTAATTGAAGCTGGAACTGGAAGTGGAGCTCTAACCTCAATTCTTGCAAATTACGTTCGACCTAGTGGTCACATTTATACTTATGAAATCAGAGAGGATGCGTATAAGACATCAATGAAAAACATTGAGAATTTAGAATTAATACAATATGTTACAATTAAGAAACAAGATGCTTCATTAGGATTTGATGAAACAAATGCAGATTCCATAGTTTTGGATTTGGGCGATCCTTGGCAGATTATACATCATGCTTATGATGCTTTAAGAGCCAGTGGTTCTCTATCAATCTTCATACCAACATATAACCAAGTAGAAAAAGTAATCAAAAAGCTTAAAGAATCTTATTTTGGTGATATCATTGGAATAGAACTTATAGAACGTGAAATTCAACTTAAGCCTGAAGCTATTAGACCAAAAACTAGAATGATTGGTCACACAGGTTTTATTATATTTGCCAGAAAAATGGTTAGAGTAGAGATAGAATGAGGATAATATTCAGATGCTCAAACTGCGAAGTTATTAATGATATTCCAATAAAATATCAGTTTAGATTATGTAGAAATTGTGGTAGGATAGTAACGTATGCTCCAAGAGAAGCAATTATATCTGAAGAAGATAGTAAAGACATTTTTTTCCAATCACGACAACTCTCTGACTCTCTTGCTGTAGAATTCTTCAACCTAGCCGATATAGCAGAAAATTCGATAGTTGATTTAATAAAAGAACATGAAAAAAAACAAACACCTCTGTTAGATTTACATGCTGCAACATTAACAGATACTATCCTTTTAATTCTTGAAAAAGGTACAACAAATGAACTTGATGAACTTATCAGAAATTGTTCAAACTTTAATATTAGTATTCCTGAATTAGAGAAAATAGTTATTAAATTTAGAAAAGAAGGCATTGTATTTTTGCCCAAAGGATGGTTGATAGATCTAATCTAATATTCTATCAGTGCTTTCTTTTTGCAGACCTCTCTTTCAGCCAACCATAAAGAATGATTATAACTACAATCACAACGATAACAACGAAAGTGACACCTACACCTAGGATTATGCCTGAAGGACTAGTAATGTCTATCACTGTAACAATAATATTTTCTGCTGCTGTAAAATTCCATGCAGGTGCTCCAAATTCAGTATCAGCATCATAAACATCTTCTACAACAAAATATACTGAAACATTGTATGTTGATTCAGGATTTGTTATTTCGTCTCTTAATGTTCCGGTGAATGATTCACGAGGTCCTAAATTTCTATGGTCTGCATCTATTCCTACTGAATAGTGTCTATTGAAACGGTTGTTACCTTCCAGATGAATGAATTCTGCATTAAATGACAAAATAGTTGCATTTAAGTCGCCATAATTTAAGACAGTTCCATAAAAACTAATTGTGTCTCCTCTAACAATATAGGTTGTTGAGATATTCCCATTAAAAGCTTGTATAACGTTGCTTTGTTCTATTTGATTATCATTAGGAACTGCTGTATTATTTTCTGCCATTGATGCATTTGTAAACGGAATGATGACAAGCAACATTAAAACTGCCATTAAACCAGTCTTTTTTACAATCCCACTACTCATCATAATCATTCCTGTTCTTGTGTTAGCATTAATGAAAGTTCTCTTTTCAGACTCACTAAGAGTCTTTCAATTCTTTTTTCATAAGTATTATCAATGCTGATTCTTCCATCAAGTATTTCCAGTCTAATTCCTCCCAAACAATCTATTGGTGTTTTGGATAGCTGATATTTTGTTTCTATATTAATTTCCTTTTTCAATCTATTCGTAATATTATCCAGAAATTGCTTAGTCAATATTTTATTATCTTGACTGCGGTGATGAACGATTATTTCTGGTTTTTTTAGAGTTACTGCTGCTTCGAAAAGAAGTTTTTCTAAACTTTTTTCATATTCTTTTGTTTCAGTAAGCGACTTAATTTTTTCAATTGCTTTTTCAAAGAAATTGTCTACTAATTCATCTCTAAATTTGGTTAACTTTAGTCTAAAATCAAGTTCCTGCTTTGCTTTTTCTTTTGAAAATTCTGCTTCAGCATTCTTTTTCGCATCTTCTACAATACTTTCAGTAATTTTTTTCAGCCTTTCTTCAGCTTCTGCATTGATTTCATCAATAGAACCTTTCTGTTCTACTAGAATTTTCTTAATTAATTTCTCGGTATTTTCTTCTATTTTTTTTGTAATCTCAGGATTGATTTCTTTATCATTCATTGGAAACATCTCTGAAACTTAGGAGAATTTGTTTAGGATTTAATAAGTTGGCTTATAAAAATTATGGTTATGAATTTTGATGTATTTCTCTAATCCTATTCAAATAATGTTTCGTCTTCGGCATATCTATAAGCTAGAATGAAAAGCACAAAGAAAATGCAAGCAGATAACGCAACGACAAGGGTTATTGCTCCATTCCAATACTTAGCTACAAAATTAATAGCAATAAATATAGGTACCATGAGCGTACCTCCTCCACCACCATTTTCCCTAGCTGCTTTCTTTCTCCACCTAACTAGAGTTTCAAAACCACTCAATCCAATTGCGATACCATTTATTATAAACATAGTTAAATCAGAAGTATCCCACTTTGCTACAAATATATAAAGAAGTAAAATTCCTGAAAAAAGAATTGCTTTTAGGAAAATTCCTATTCTCTGATCAATTGGTTTAGTATATGATACTTGTGATGCTCCTTCCCGCAAGAACATAAGAAAGTTGCCAACCGCCATTGCACACGCTAAACAGAGAACAACTCCATAAAAGTATTCAGAATATACCGACCAAACCTCCCATATTGGTTGTATTACTTCAGAGTAGCTTGCGTAAAACGCAATAGTAACCATTAATGGTATTGCTGCAAGAAACAATCCTGGGATAACAATTAAGAGCGCAGGAATGTTTTTTTTCACACCAAAGGCATATAGTACTAATTTAACTGCAAAAAAAGCTCCAAAGACTGCTATGATAGGAGAACCAAATGGTAGAATGAAGAAGAATAAACAAAACACAGCATTAACCATGTAAAATAATTTTGTATCTATTCTTACCTTTCCTAAAGCTCTCCACATGAGTTCATATGAAT
>JAEOTG010000137.1 GCA_016839985.1 Candidatus Heimdallarchaeota archaeon
AATATAATTATCCTTCTTCTTTTTTTTCTTCTCAACTCTTCTGGATCCAAAGGAGGAGGAGGATAATATTGTGGAGGAGGTTGGTCTTCTTGCATTAAATATTTAATAAGAAGGACATACATAAAAATCTTGCTGGTTCCCTTTTAAATAAAATATGATAATTTGGTTGTTGTAAGTTTTGTAGATATATTAAAATATCATTAAAACATTATAGTACTTTACTTAACTTAAAATAGAAAAGGCGAAAATTATGGCAAGTGGAGCAACTAAATTTTTTGCAGTCATCCTAGTATTAATTCTCGCAGGCGGAGCATTTTTTGTAGGATGGCTTTGGGCAAACGATTGGATGTTTGATAAATCTCCAACGAAATTAACTCCTGTAATAGATGGAGTTATTGAAAAAAAAGAATGGATGAGAAGTAGTTACTACAACATTCCATTTTACTTGGATGTAAATAATGATTTAGATTTAGTCGAAAACAAATCTAATGTTGATGGGTGGAATTATTTATCTGTTGCCGAGGATGATGATTACTACTATATTGCAGTTGACTTATGTTCTGATCGTACGAATAATAAAGAAGGAGAATGGATAACATTTCAGCTAGCAAATCGATTACCTGATACAGAAGGATCAAAGCTAGCTTTCTCTGCATTAGAAGACTTTGGCTATGAATACCTATTTTATAATGTAAGCGATGATAGTGTATTTGAACATGAATATATCCCAGGAATAGGTTTTAGAGACTATTATGATATCCCAATTATACCTGAAATAGATCTATTAGAAGTTTACAGAGGAAATGGTAGTGGAAATTTCTACGATTTTTGGACAGATTATGATGATATGAATTATACAATGACCTCAAGATTTTACGATCCTGTAGATATTTGGCTTAATGGAAGTTTTCTAGATTTACATTTTGGTGTTAACATTACTGAAAAATTTCCAGATGAGGAAATTAGTACATTCTTGGCAAGTTTAGTAGATATGAATTTAGAGCTTAACTTAATGTCAAATCTAACTGCAGATGCTTTTGGACATTATGGGATTCCAACTTCATTCTACTTCGCAGTAGATCAACATGGAGGAATGCCAGGAAATATAAGTGACTGGAGTTATGTGATGGCTGAAACTACGGTGGATTTTGCAGCTGATGTGTATTCAATTAGATATGTGGATTTGAATCATCTCAATATCAATGCCTCTACTGGTATGTTCTATTTCTCCCTTCGTGGGTGGAATGATGCAGATGGATATGATTTTAATCCATACGAAATTGAATTTGATAAAATATCACTAATATTAACAACAGAAGATATGGGAACAGTACTAGGTAACACAATTGCAACAGGAAACTACGATATAGCATATTCTTATGGACCAAGCGAAAATTGTATAGAAGATCATAGAATGTTTGAATTTAAAATTGCAAAAGCTGAATTTCCAGTACTAGATAATGAGATTCTATACCTCCTTATAGGTGGTTATGGAACAATGGCACTAGAAAATACAAACTATTGGTTGTATCCAAAGTATGGATATCCTATAAGTCCAATTCATTCATCTGTTGACGAATATTATGATTTTCTCGCATTAGACATGAGTATAACTTAAAACACTATTTCTTTTTTTTCTCTTTTTTTGAAACTCCTCCATGATGAAATTCTATTTTACAATCTAAATCTTGTATTTCACAATATTCCTGAATTTCTAGTTCTAATTTATCCCAATATGTTGGATTTTTCCTTAATTCTTCATAAAATTCGAGGTTTTCAGGAAAACTTTTTCCTATTGATTTAAGAATTCTTGAAATGTTGTGAGTACGAAAATTTAAATTTTCAAACAAATAGTAATCTGTAAACTTTTTTGTCTCTGAAATGATATCTTTATAATCTGTTATCTTTGGAAAAATTGGTGAAATAAAAATATAAGTTGTTAAATCGTTTTTCTTTATCTCTTCAATTGCTCTAATTCTTTCAAGAGGTTTTGAAGCTAAAGGTTCAATTTCTTTTGCAAAATCGGAATCAAGCGTATTGATAGAAATACCCACATGAATATTATCAAATTTCTTGAAAAGATCAATATCTCTTACAACAAATCGGGATTTTGTTAAAATAGAGATTTGAGCTGTAGTTCCAACTAGTTTCTCTAGAATTTTACGAGTGTTTTCATATTTCATCTCTAAAGGAGTATATGGATCAGTAACTGAACTTATCAATATTGTTTTGTCATCATATCTCTCTGTTTTTATTGTATCTAGATTAATCTGCTTGATATCTAAGAATTCTCCCCATTTTTCACCACTATGATCAGTAAATCTTTTCATAAATTCTGCATAGCAATAGATACAACCATGTTGACATCCAATATAAGGATTAATCACATAATCTACATCAGGAATATTACTTTTTGTAATAACATTCTTTGTTTCAACAAAATTTACTTTCACAATGGAAAAGAGTTTTCTATTATCATATATTTATCTATTTATCAAGAACCTCTATTAACTCATTTTTTCCATTCTTTTGGAGCAACAACAATAGGATGTACCATTCTTTTACTGATTTGAATATTGTCTATTTTATCTAAATCTTCTGAAGACAGTTGTTTATCCTTTGCTGCGAAATTATCTTGTAGATGATCTAAACTTGTAGCTTTTGGAATTGGAATAGCTCCTTTGCTAATTACCCACGCTAAACATACTTGAGCTACACTCATCTCATTTTTTTTAGCTATGTCAACAATCACATTATCTTTTAGAGCAAATCCTCTAGCTAATGGAGAGTATGAGATTACATGAACTCCCTTCTTTTTATGGTGTTCTAATAATTGTCTCTGTTTAAGATAAGGATGATGTTCGATTTGATTTGCATAAATTGGTTTATCACTAACTTTTAGAGCATCATCTATCATTTTAGTTGTAAAATTTGATACACCTACATGAAGAACTTTTCCTTCATCAATTAATTGACTGATTGCATTCAAAGTTTTATTATGAGAATAACCTAGTGCAAAAGCAGGATAATGAACATATAAGATGTCTATATAATCCAATTTCAATTTCTTAAGCGATTTAGTTGCTGATTTGAAAGCAGATCTAGGTCTTAACTTAAGAGGATGAAGCTTAGTAGCTACAATAATTTCTTCTCTTTTCAAAATACCAGAGCTGAAAATCTCTTGTAGTCCTTCACCAACTCCATGTTCATTTCCATAAGCTTGTGCAGTATCTATGAAACGATAGCCTAGTTTTACTGCTTCCACAGTTGAATATTTAGCAGCTGATGGTTTTAATTTCCAAGTGCCTAAACCAATTTTAGGAAGTTCTAGATTAGTCATATGATGGATGTTCTAAACTGGTTATAAATAAACTTTGGTAAAATGCTTTTTCTTCGGTTTCTACTAAATGTTTTTATTTGAAAAAACGTCAGATTCGGCATGGAATACCGCATGGTTTTTGATGCTGGTTCAAAAGCACTAAAATGCGCTATTGCAGATGAGAATAATAATATCCTATCTATTGAATCTATTATTCCTAAAATTATACACTCGGAAGATGGATTTGGAAGGATTTGGGAATCAACAAATTATTGGGAAAACCTTCTTCTATTGACTGAAGCTACAATAAAGAAGGCTGAAATCAATCCACAAAAAATAAGATATATAACTTCTACTTCGATTAGACCTAGCAGCGTATTCTGTGATGCTGAGATTAATCCATTATACATAAGTGCAAGTTTTGATCTTAGAGGGATTGATTATGGAGATGAAATTGAAGAGAAATTAGTTGAATTAACTGGAAAGAACTTATATCAACATACTGGACGTTTTCCAAATTTATTGATGATTCCTGGTAGGTTTGAGTGGTTAAGGAACAATCCTCAAGCAATAAATGGTAAGAAAATTGTTCATTATTTACCTGTTGATAGCTGGATTCTCGTCAAATTTGGAGGTGAATTCCACACTAATATTACTAGTGCAATGGAATCAGGATTTTTTGATATTCAAAGTAAACACTGGATTGATGAATGGTTCTCGATTTTTGATATAGAAGAGAGTTTCTTTCCACCTCGAGTTTTATCAGGAGAGATTATTGGAAATATATCAAAATCTGTAAAAGAAAGATTAAATTTACTTCCAGAAACAGAAATTATTGCAGGAATACCAGATACTCAAGCTGCTTTAATAGCTGCAAATTCAATAACTACAGGGAATACTAGTGCTGTTTTGGGAACTACTACTCCAGTTCAAGCAATCATTGAAGAAATACAATTTGATCCTGAAGAACGTTTTTGGATAGGAGGAATTTCAATCAAGAATATATGTGATAATTATATTGCAGAATTAAGTACTGGTTTAACAGGACATTTGGTTAGATGGGCATCACATCTTTTTGATTTTAATCAACCATCAGATTCCGATGAACCAACAGAAGAACAATATAAGAACCTAAAAGAAAAATTTGAAGAATTTGATAAGACAGAACAAGAGAAAACAGAGGGAGATGTTGCTTCTCATTTAGTATATGGGAATCTAGGACCATTGCCACTAGCCACAACAAGCTCTGAAAGTCTAAAAGGGGAATTTCATTTTCCAAGCCCAGGAGGTGTTGAAGAGCACTTCATTAATCAAAATCAGCTTATTGGAGCTGTATTTGATAATATCGCTTTTGCTGTTTCAAGAAATATTGAATGCTTAAGAGATTTCGCAAGTTTCGATCAGTTTTCAGTTTCTGTTTTAGGTGGATTATCTCGTTACAAGCTTCTTTGTCAAAGAATCTCTGATACTATTAATTATCCAATAAAATATATCGATAATTATGAAGCATCATTACAAGGTTTATTGATTCTTTGTGATGTAGCTAGCGGAGAAGTGAAGAATTTAACTGATATGCAAGAAAAAGTATTAAGTCAAAATAATGTCTATACCTTGGAACCTCGTTCTTCAATGACTGGGAAACTTAAACAAAAATATAAAAAATGGCTAAGTACCATTAATTCTTAGTTTCTAAGTATCCAAATCTCTCATGAGATCATAAATTTCTCTTTCTGCTTCTTCAGCATCCTCAGGAATTGCGTAAATTGTTCCTAATTGAGCTGCATGATATTGTATTTTTGCTGCTAATTCTACTTGCTGGCAAACTGTCCATGCTTGTTCTAAAGTTGTTCCACATGCTACATTTCCATGATTTGCTATAAAAACTGCTAAGTTATCGCCTAAAGAATTTACAGCATTTACAGCTAGTTCATCTGTTCCAGCCATACCAAATTCTGCAACTTCGCATCCACCTATGAAAGGAATAATTTCATCAACTATTGGTCCAATCGGCATACGAGCAATTGATAAAGCTGTAGAATATGGAGCATGTGAATGAACTATGGCTTTGATATCTTCACGTGCTTGATAAATAGCTAAATGTAATCGTTTTTCTGAAGTAGGATTTCTTTTACCTAATATTGTATTACCCGCTTTATCTATTAGTACAATATCCTCTATCTGCATGTCCTCATATTCTACTGAACTAGGTGTAACAAGAAAAACATCCTGACCATCTGGTGATTTCACTCTTGCAGAAACATTACCTGCTGTACCAACAATGTATTCTTTCTTGATCATCTCTTTACAAATATCTATAATCTGCTTGATTTGTCCAGAGTAATGATGTAAAGAAGGTTGAATATCAGAAAAATCTTGTACCTCAATTCCTTCTTCTGGAGGAG
>JAEOTG010000138.1 GCA_016839985.1 Candidatus Heimdallarchaeota archaeon
AGCAGGAAGATATCTTTTTTCAATCACTTCAATTTTTGTTGCTTTTACAGGCGATCGTGGTTTTATAACACCACATTTGTTAATTCTTCCTAGGAGTTGGATTTCAAACATTCCACCCCTATGATTTTCAATGTATTCTAATTCCCCTAAGTAACCTGCTCTTTGTACTGTCCTTAAGACGTTTGCTATAATCTTACTAGCTGGTTTAACTGTGACTGTCTTTTTTCCTGTTTTTTCAGCATTTAATATTGCAGTCAAAGCATCTGATAATGGATCCATTTGCATTTTATTACCTCCTTAGCCTCCTCTGCTTCCGGTTTTTTTGAAACCAATTTTTTTGTATACTTCTCTGATACAGCGCCTACAAATGTTTAAACCGCTTCTTCTAATTACTGAATGGTGAGTTCCACAACGACGACATTTCCTTGAACCTTTTCCATGTTTTATTTCTCTTCTCTTTTGCATTTACGTCACCTATTCTATTGTCACTCCAAACTCTGTTCTGACATATTCCATCGCTTCTGTCGGAGTTAACAAATGTTTTTTTGATACTTTCTTCCTCTTTCTTTGTCTATACTTCAGCCTATATCCTGGCCTTTCTAATTTGACTACTACATTGAAACCAATTGTTCCTAACACAGGATCAAAAGGAGCTCCTTCTATATCAACATGTTCTCGTATTCCGAAAGCAAAATTACCTTGTTGATCAAAAGATTCAGCTTTAACTATGTAATCATATGCGTATAGAAACCTTTTCAACATAACTCCTGCTTCTTCACCTCTAATTGTAACTACCGCAGCAATGGGTTCTCCTTTACGAATCCCAAAACCTCTAACACTTTCTTTAGCAACTCTTTCTACTGGTTCACGATTTGTGATTTGTCGTAAGATTTCTTTTGCTTTCTCATATCTTGGACCTGATTCTCCAACACTTGCATTAATGATTAAAGCAGTTAATTTTGGTTTTCTCATAGGGTTCTTTTCCCATTCCTCTGCAAATTGAGGTTTTAGTGGTTCTTGTTCTATTGCTTCATCACTCATTGCTTTTTCACCTTCTTTATATCTTCAATAGTTATACTTGGTGATTCATTTCCCACGACAAAAATATAGTTGAATAGTGTTACCAATTCAGATCCATCAGGAGTTCTTAATGTAACGTTCTTTGTGTTCTTAGTTCCATGAGTACTTATTTCTTCAATTGTACCATACTTACCCATCCATCTTCCACTTGTAACAAAACCATAGTTACCTAGCTTAAGTTCATACTTCTCCAATATCTTTTGATCCGGAAGTGATATCTTTATTGTATCATGAGTGGAATAACGAGTAGTGATGCTTTCGTCTTTGTTCAGTACTATATTTCTTCCATCATGTAGATTTAGTTGAGTTAAACCATCTTTTATAGTTGTTTTATTCTTGACTTGGCAAAGCTTGACATTGGTTTCTTTCTCGGAAATAGGAACAGTACGAAGACCTTTTTTCTCAAAGTAGATTAACCTGTAGTGTTCCTTTATTTTTGGAAAAGATATTACATCCATAAAACCGATTGGATGTTTTCTGTTTGTTTTTACTCTACCATCAACTTCAACGTTTCTTTCAAAAAGAATACGTTTTACTTCACTCATATTTCGAGCAAAATTAAACATGTCTCTAAGAATAATAGCAATAGGAATGCAATCATCTGCTGCATGAGGACCTGGAGAGGGTCTTACTGCATACTTGAAAGCTTTCTTATGAATCGGGACATGTTTAGAAACAACATACCTCTTTAGATGTCTTTTTCCTCCACCCTTTGTCATTGTTTTTCATCCTCCTTTTTTGAGCTAACGTTAGATTTCAGAAAATCTTTAGCATTTTTAATTACTTTTTCAGCAGTAGCTTGACCAATACCAGGTGTTTGCGATATTTCTTCAACTGTTGCTGTAGCAATCTTTTCTACTGTGTCGAAACCATGTTCTTTCAAGATCATGGCAGTTTTGGGACCTATACCCTCAATGAGAGATAAATCAAGTTCCTCAATGATTTCTTTGGGAGGTTCAGCATCAAGTTCCTCAATGATTTCTTTGGGAGGTTCAGCATCCATTACTTCTTCAAATTCATCAAACTCCTCAAATTCATCAAGCAACTCTTCCTCTTCTTCTAAAGCTTCATAATCTTCAAGATCATCATCAAGCTCTTCATCAAATATTCCTTCTGTTAATACTTCTTCTGATAATTCTTTCTCTGATTTACGTTGAATCAGTTCCCTTCTTCTTTTGTCTCTTAGGTTCAATGAAGTAATAATAATATTGCTTGGATGAACAGGAAAACTAACAACTGTTCCATCAGCTTTTTCTTTACTGTGTCCTTCAACGTGGATTGCGTACCTTTGAGGAAGAACTTTAATGACTTTACCTTTGATTTCTTGGTCTTCAGATTTATTGTAAATTACTTCAACTTTATCATCTTTATGCACAGGAAGGCGACGTATCCCATATTTCTGTCTCAAATCATGTGAAAGAGCAGCTGTCATCATTCGATTTCGTAAATGATAAGGGGCTGTAAAATACCTCTTTCGTTGTTTCTTTGGTTGTTTTGTTTTTATTGTTGTCATTTTTATCGCTCCTATACAATGATTGAAGCTTGATGAGCAATACGAGGCCACTTCTCAGCTGCTTCTTTAGCAATTGGTCCTCTTATTTCACTTCCTATAGGATCACCGACTTCGTTAGTTAATACAACAGCATTTTCCTCAAATTGTATCCAATCTCCTGAACGCCTTCTATAAGCTAAACGTTGTCTTACTACAACTGCAGGAAATATCTGTTTTCTTCTTTGTGGTGTTCCTTGTTTAACAGAAACAACAACCATATCTGCTACTGATGCTTTAGGGATACGATTTAGTCTCCCTTTGTAGTGCTTAACTGCTATAATTTGTACAACTCTAGCTCCCGAATTGTCAGCACAACGGATTCTTGAACCAACAATCAATCCTTTTGAAATATGAACTTGGGTTCGTCCTACTGTTTTTCTTTTTGCCATAATATCACCTTTAGTTCATTTTCTGAATAATCACAAAACTAACAGTCTTTGCTAATGGTCTACATTCTGCAGCTAAAACTAAATCACCCTCTTTTACATTCAAACATGGGGGATTATGTGCTGAAATTTTACCATGAGCACGTTCATAACGTCTGTACTTCTTGACGTATTTCAAATAGTCCCTTCGTACTACCACTGTTCGTCTCATTTTATCTGAAACAACTTTACCTGTAAAAACCCTTCCTCTAACTGGTAAATTTCCGTGAAAAGGGCATCTGGGATCTTCACATTCAGTAGCTGGTGGTTCTACTCCAGGAACTCCAATATTCCGTACTTTACTCATTCTTTTTCACCTCGGCATTGCGTCTTCTACCCATGTTCTCCAGTGGGTTAAAAGCCACGGAGATCAATCTTGGCTCTAATTCTTATTTAGAGTAAGACGTCAGATACCGTTTTTCAAATCAGGATGTTCACTGATTTGTTTTCTTAATTCTTCCCCACCCTTATCTTTTTAATATTTGTTATTGTTAAGTTTTTTCACCATTTTATGAGTTTCTTCTTAACTCTATTCTCTGGCTTTCCTAATAGTATTCTTCCTTCAACTATTATATTTGAACCATCTTCTAACTCAATTTCAAATATTTGATCTTTTTTTGGAATCCAAATGCTTTTTTTATCTATTCTTAGTTTTATTAGATTAGCTGTTTCATCTTCAATAATCCCTTTAATTCCTTCTAACTCAGAAGAAGAACTCTTCTTAACTTCCGCTTTCAAACCACATAAAAGTGTGGAGAGATGACTCCATACATAAAGAGATTTTCTTTTATTTCCAAAATTGCTTTTCATCTATAACTCATCTAACTCTGTCATAATGGTTTTGAGTCTAGCTATAGCTTTCTTATATTCTTGAATTTGCCCTGGATTTTCTATTGAACCTCCAGAGGACAACTCTGAACGGACTGTAAAGAGCTTTTGCTTATATTCATCTAGTTTTTTCTTTCTTTGCTCTTTTGTTAGTTTTCTTATTTCACTATTACGAATAATTGCCAATTCAGTCACCTTACTTCTCTTTCTTTTTCTTACTTTCTTTTTTCTCATCTGCTTTAGGTTTGGCTTTGGGTTTCTCTTCAGCTTTAGGTTTGGCTTTGGGTTTCTCTTCAGCTTTAGGTTTAGCTTTGGGTTTCTCTTCAGCTTTAGGTTTAGCTTTGGGTTTCTCTTCAGCTTTAGGTTTGGCTTTAGCTTTTACTGCTTCATCAACTTCATCAAGTTCTTTAAATTCATCCTCTGTATCTTTTTTTGTTAGTCCTTCAGCTTCTATTTTTGCTAGTTCTTCTTCAATCTCAGGATAATCTTCTAGTTCTTCTATTAGTTCTTCACTTATCTCCTCAATTATTTCAGGTTCTCCTTCTGCTTCTGGAACAACAATCATAGATGTAGAAGTAGGTTCTGCAATAATCTCTATATCATCTGGTAAAATTGCATCTCCTCTCATTATACGAACTTGAACGCCAATTAATCCTCTTCTTATGAGTGCCTGAGCTTTTCCTAACTCTACAAACTTATCAACTGGATCACCACATTTAGCAACAAATCCTGCTCTGAATGTTTCAACTCTTGCTCTTTGACTAGTTATTTTCCCGCTGATTTTTACTTCCACACCCTTAGCCCCCCCAGCTAATATTCTTCGAATAATACCATGAGCGCTTCTTCTGAAATGTCTACCACGTTCTAGGGAAGATGCTAAACGAAAAGCCATAATTCTAGCATCCAATTCTGGATTATCAACTTCAGTTACTTCAATTTGGGGATTGTCGAGTCCATAATCATCTCTAAGAGCTTCCGTAATTCTATGTATATTTCTCCCTCTTCCACCAATAGCTAGACCTACTCTCCCAACTTTCAATATAACTCGATCACCTAGTGGTGTTCTTCTTAATTCCACTCCGCCATATTCTGCATTTTTTAATTCTTTCTGTAGATATTCATCTATAGCGTTTCTTTGATATTTTTTTATTAAATAATCTTTTGTAGTTGGCATAACATTATCACTCTGCTACTTCTGCGACTAGCTCAACATGAATAAATTCTCTAGTTTTGGGGCTTGATCTTCCTTGAGCTCTATGGAAAATTCCTTTTTGTTTGGTTCCTTGAAGTGTTGCTGCATGAACTATTCTGCATTTATCAAGTTGAAGCTGATTATTTTCAGCATTATTTTCAAGATTCTTAACGACATTTAATATTTCTTTAGCAGCTTTAACTGGATACCTTCCACTAGTCCATCCAACAACACTACTTTTGTGCCCAACATTTCTTTTATGTCTTCTATATGGAACAGCAAGTTTTTTTTCAATTACTGCTTCGAGGAATTCAATGCTTTGATGGATTGTTTTACCTTTTAGTTCTCTACAAATTTCTCTAGCAGCTTTTCTACTAACATCTATATCTCTCGCAGAGGCTTTTGCTGATCTGTCAGGATCTGTTTGAATGGAATATCTATATTTTGGCAATTATATTTCACCTATACTTCTGCTAACTTAATTAGCGGGTGTGAGTACAATTTTTAAGGTTTATTAACGATTACAGTTTACTTTCCTATGGTACCCAGTATTTTACATCGTTTAATTGTCCTTTAAAATGGTTTTCTTTATTGAGATGAAATTATAAATTGATATAAGAATACTCTTTGATTACAATTTAATGATAATAAATTCTTCATCATTAAGAATTAGTTTCTCGCCTTTTTCTATTTCATCACTTTTTTCCACTAAGTGCTCAATACCATGCATTGAACAAAGATCGTTTCCAAAAGACTCAAAGATTTTAGGGATATATGCTTGTTTTATAGGATTGTTCAATGATAATTTCATGTTTTTCTTATGTTTCCAGATTAATGAATTTAGTTCCATCATTTGTGCTGTCAATCCTGTATATTTTGATTCAGATATTATATCTTCGCAAATTGGGAATTTCTCCAAATGAACAGTCTTCTGGTATAATCCCCTATGTACTAAATCAGTTACAAACGGAATTATTGGAGCAAATCCTTTCAGTAACTCCTTGAAAGCTTTATGTAGTGTGTACCATGCAGCTTTTTGTTGAGATTCTGTATATTTATTATTCCGATTATATGCTCTTCCTTTTACTAGTTCAATATAATGAGAAGCATATGGATCCCACGCAAAATTGCGTAGTATGCTACTAGGAATTTGAAAATCAAAAATCTCATATCCTTTTTTCGATTCTTCTATTGCTGATGCTAATTCAGAAAGAATCCACTCATCTGCAGGTTGTAATTCAATTTCTGAAAGATTCTCAATTATTGGAAATCTGCTTATGAATTTACCAATGTTATATAATTTGTTAATAAACTTTGAAACACCTTGTAACTTTTGTTCAGTAAAGCGTATATCTGAACCATGACTTGCTTCTATAGCTCCATATAAGCGTACAGCATCTCCACCATATTTATCAATCATATCTTCAGGCATCACTTCAGTGCCTTTACTTTTTGAAAATTTCTCTCCTTTGCTATCTACTACATGACCTGAAATCCAAGCATGATTAAAAGCAGGTTTTTTGTATAATTGAAGACCTCTTAACATAGTATAATGTAACCAGGTTCGCACAATATCCTTACCTTGTGGCCTCATATCACAAATATATGGTCTATTACTTAATTCATTGAATAAATCTTCATCTTTTTTATTATGGGGGTGCAATATTATATATATCTCACTTATAGAGGAATCCATCCAAGTATCAAAGGTTTTTTTATCACCTTCAAATCCACTTGAAGATTCACATTTTTCACAATTAATAAATGGCGGATCATCTTTCCAAGGTTGAAAATAAGGACCAGGAGTTGGAAGATTTGGATTACCACATTTTTTACAATACCAAATAGGAACTTCAGTTCCATAATAACGTCTTCTGCTAATTGGCCAATCTATGCTTACTGAATTTAACCAATCCAACCATACTTGTTTCATGAAATTTGGGAAAAATGTCATTATATCTGCATACTCAAGTAGTTTGGGTACGAATTCTATTTGTTTTAAATAATATTCAGGCATTGCTAGAAATTCTACTTCATTTTTACAACGAGAACAAGTTGGAAAATTATGAGCTACATCTTTTTGATCGGTTATATATTCACGTTCTTCAAGGTCTTTAGTTATTTGTTTTTTTGCTTCTTTTATTTCTAGACCACCATACTTTGAAAGACCATCTTCTATTCTTCCTTCTGTTGTTATTATGGTTTTAGGATTTAGTTTTAATTCTCTGAAGATTTGCACATCACTAGAATCTCCATAAGCGCAAACCATCATAATACCTGTACCAAATTCCATTTTAGCATAATGATGAGCCATAATAGGTATTTCATCTTCAAACATAGGAGATACTGCGGTTTTTCCTTCAAGATGTTTGTATCTATCATCTTTGGGATTATATATTACTACACCAATTGCAGGAATTAATTCAGGTCGCGATGTTGAAATAATTAGTTCTTCATCAGTTTCTTTTACTTTAAATTTAACATCATAAAGTATGTGAGAGCCTGATTTGTAATCAATCTCATTATCTGCAATAGTAGTTTTACATCTTGTACAGTAGTTATTAGGTCTATCATCCTCATAAATCAAACCATCTTTGAATAATTTGATAAAAGTGGCTTGAGTAAGAGCTCTATACTGCTCTTGATCAGTTTTATACACTTCTTCCCATTTAAAGGAGTTATTGCTAAAACCTAGAATTCTGCAAACATGAAGAATTTGATCTCCTACTTTGTCTAATATTTGCTTACACATTCCTAGAAACTCTTCTCTAGGTACATCATGCATTGAAACATTAAATTCTTTTTCAGCTTGTACTTCTATTGGTAATCCATTCCGATCTAAACACATTGGAAACAATATTTCATATCCATTCATTCGCATGAATCTAGCACTCATGTCTATACCGCTATAATGTATAGCACCGCCCATATGCCAAGGTGCATTTGCATAAGGTGGGGGTGTGTCGATACAGTAAATTGGCTTACCAGATTTCTTGTTAAATGAAAATAATTGCTCTTTTTGCCAAGTTTCAAATAATATCATATCTTGCTTCTGAGGACTGTATGTTTTTTCTGTAAGTTGTGACACAAACTCATTCATCGCTATGCCCTTCTGTATGTGCTGTTCTGTATTTATTTAAAAATTGAGTGATTTATCACCCAATTTATTATTATATTTCATAGAAAAATAAAATCTTGATTATTTTAAAGACTTAGTCAAGTTTTCTTAGCTTGAATAAGAAATAGGAGAGTTCATTCCTCTTCTAAAGTTTGATCTCCATGTATTCTATCTATTCTTTCTTCAGGACCTCTGAAAAAGGATAAAACTGCACCTACTGCCGTAATAATTGCAAATGCTATGAATACCCATCTCAAACCAATTGTGTAATTCACCGCACCATATGGATCAAGACTATTTGTTTTTGATGCTGCTGTAGCAACAGCTACTAAAATAGCAGTAGATAAAGCTGTACCAAGATTTATTCCCACACTTGTTGTTAAACCAAGCAAAGCACTGGCAATACCAAGTTTCTTTTTAGGAGCTGCAGACATGATTGAATTTGCATTTGGTGATTGGAATAATCCTATACTGATACCTATTACCGTTGATATTACAGCATAAAGCCAAATTGGTGCATCAACATCTATGAAAATGGCTAAAATTCCTAACATTAAAGCAACGAAAATCATTGCTAATGTGCAAAGATATCGAGCATCAATTGTATTAGAAAGTTTTCCTGAGATTCCTGAGAATATCGATACACCAACAGCAACACCTGCTAGAACCAATCCAAGTTGGATTGAAGTTTGTGTGATTCCGAATTTTGGAAGAAATAAGCTGAAATGATAGATGATCACCATATAGCCTTGATGTTTTAATATTGCAGTTGCAAGCCCTATGGAAATTTTCCTGTTTTTCAATATAGCAAAATCAATAAGAGGATTTTCTTTTCTCCTTTCCCAAAATATGAAAATAGGTAATGTTACTAAGCTGAATGCTAGGATAATTCCAGCCCACATTCTAGCATTGGGAATTGCTTCTGTTTCTGGAAATATGCTGAAACTGAGAATTAGAGTTGTTAGAAATAAAGCAAAGAGAATTGATCCAAGATAATCTGCTTTTTTTTCTTCTGTATAAGGTATTGTTGGAGGAAGATTCAACTGAACCAAAATGAAGCCAACTATTGCAAGTGGAACGTTTATTAGAAAAACACCTCCTAAATTCCAAAATTCCTTAATAACAGTTCCAAAAACAGGTCCAAGGATAACAGCAATAGAAATAATAAAATTGTTAATTCCAACTGCTGTACCTCTGTTCTTTATAGTTGTCAACCTTGTTACCATTGCCATACCATTAGCTATCATTCCTGTTGCCCCCAATGATTGTATAACACGACCAAGAAGGAGATAATATATTGAACTAGTTAAGAATTCTAAAGAAATAAAACAGAATAATGAACCAATGCCAAATAAAATCATTCCAAGTTGGTATATTTTCTTATTACTAATTTTATCCCCTAAATCACCAGCAATGACTGTAAAAGCCATCATTACTAATAAATAAGAAAGGATAACCCATTGTACTTCAGAAGGGCTAACTCCATATACAGTTTGCATATCTTGTATAAGAACAACAACAATTGAAGCATCCAATGCAGCCATAAAAACCCCAATTCCAACAGCACTAATTAGAGTTCTAATTTTTATTGGAGTGATTGAAATTTCTTCTGAAGAGTTCATAATTAAACAATCTTCTTTTGTAGGGAACATATAAGATTTTTGTATAGTAGATGAAGATGAATCCTCATATGAGTTAGTTAAATATCTTCATTTCTTTCTTCAGGTCCTCTTAGGTATGAAACAGTAATTGCTATCAGAGTTATCAGAGCAAAAGCTAAAAACATCCACTTCATTGCAGGAACATATACATTGGGATCTTCTATTGTAGTTCCTTCAATTTTTTGGAAAATATTTCGATTGAATGCGAAGATTAAAGTGGACAAAGCTGTACCAAGTGAAAAACCTACATTTGTTGAAAGACTCAGAAGACCATTTGCCACCCCTAATTTCTCTTTAGGTGCAGCACTCATAATAGAATTCGTATTTGGGGCTATAAAACCGCCAAGTCCTATTCCAATGAATATAGCAATAATTGCAAAGAACCAAGTAGGAGATTCTTGTGAAAGAAACA
Organism: Candidatus Heimdallarchaeota archaeon; assembly: GCA_016839985.1. Lineage (GTDB taxonomy): Archaea > Asgardarchaeota > Heimdallarchaeia > Heimdallarchaeales > Heimdallarchaeaceae > UBA460. The sequence continues at coordinate 10,269 of JAEOTG010000138.1, forward strand.
CTGTTAATATAATCTGCACA
>JAEOTG010000023.1 GCA_016839985.1 Candidatus Heimdallarchaeota archaeon
CCCTCCTCCCCCTCCTCCCCCTCCTCCACCATAGGCATCTACAACATATACAATGGAAAATACTGGGGAGAATACTATTATTGACAAAAGGATAGACATTAATTTACATTTCATTTAGTTTTCAACCTCCTTTAATTGAAAAGTGAAAAATATTATGATAAGAAATTAATAAATCTTTCTCTGGATTTTAAATTATTGTAAATATAATCTTTATAAATACTATAAGAAGCTTTTTTGGTGTTTCTTTCCTATGCTTAAAAAAAATCCTCAACCAATATAATACTCTGATATTTTCACTCTTTATAAAAGAGTTTCACTTTCAAAAAAAGCTGGAAATAATAGCTAGAACCTTTCTAATTATAAATAACAACATACACTATTTTCACTTTGAATAGTTTCAGCGAGCTGTGTCTCTAAACTATATAAGCGTACAAAGTGACTTTGAGTACGATAGAAATGTCAAAAACTATCTTACTTGAAGGAGATCTAATTTGCCCTGAATGTGGTGAAAATACATTCGCAACAACTACAGCTGATATTGTATGTAAGAACTGTGCATCAGTTGTAGAAAGGATTTTCGAAGGAAGCCATTTTCTTGAAAGAGGTGTAGGTGAAAGAATGGGTTCTCCAGAAAGCAGAAGAGGAGGAAAGAGTACTTTCTTCAAGATTCATGATGCTAATGCTGGTGAGAAAAGAGAGAGATATAAAAGACTGTGGAATGTAGAAAATTCAATTTATCATGCAGTGGATGAACAAAAATCAAGATTACTCTCAATATTAACAAAAATAGGTTTGTCAGAGAATGAGCGAAATTCAGTAATGTTTGAATTAAAAAAAGTGTATAATCAAGAACGCTTTCATAAGAGAAAAGTAACTAATATCTTCTTATTAGCAGCTGCAATAACAATTAAACAATTAAAGAATAAAGGAAGAGCAACAAGAATAAATGACATAGTTGGAATTTTCAAAGCTCACGGGTGCAAGCTTTCCAGTAAGTCCATAAGAGATTACATTCTAGATCACAATATTAGTTACAAAACAAGCTCAGCTAAGCAATTTGTACCTGTTTATTTAGCTAAGCTCAAGTCTAATGATGTTCTAAGGGATCGTTTAAACCAAATCAATCCTAAAGATGACCTTGTTGTTGACAAGATGTTTACAACAATAGAAAGAATCGCTACTAAACTATCCGAAATCAAACAAAGTGGTAGAAAACCAAGTGTATTCAGTGTTTCATGTTTGTATGTTGCTTCCTGTATGGTAGGTCAAAGGCATACTGGATCCAATCTCCTCACTAAAGAAGAAATATCAAGGTTTTGTAACATTCCGAGTACATCTCTACGTGACCATACCAGATTTTTAATGAATAATGTGAAACTTAATCTCTAAATTCTATTTTTTTTCACTTTCAACGTTATTTTTCCAAATTATTATTTGTATATGAAACATTAAAATGGTTTTTAAATCAAAATTTCATATTCTATATTACTGATATACAATGGTTTCCAAGAGCGAACAGAAAAAAATCACTAAATTACTCAAATCTAAGCTTACTATAGAAAGGCTTGATGGCTTGCATGAGCTCAAATCAACAGGTCAAGAAGCTGATTTTGCAATCTCAGAATTGTCTAATATCATTAAAAAAGACCAAGATGATTTGTGTATAATAAATGCTCTAGACATAATAGCTATGCTTTCGGAAACCAATACTGAATACATTTCAATCATTGAACAAGCTACTAATGCGGAAAGAGTAGGTGTTAAAAGAAAAGCTGAGAAATTGCTAACAACAATCAGTGGAAGAGTTCAAATCGAACCAGTAAGTGTTGAAGAGGAAGCTCCTCTAACTGATGAACTTTTTGAGAAAATAGAAGAACCAATAATAGAACAACCAACAATAACTGCCAAAGCAGAAGTACATGACGATATTAGTTTTGATTTAGAAGACTTCTCAGTTGGTGAAACAACTGAATTACATTCTGTACAAGCACTAGAAGTTCCAGCAGCTGTATTTACTCCAGAAAGTATCCCACCACCTCCTCCAACAAAAGTTGAGACTCCTCCTCCAGAACCTCCGCCTGCAGCTCCTCCTGAAACAATTGAAGAAGCAGAACCTCTTGAAGTTGAACCAGTTAAAGAAGTGGAACTTGAAGAAATCGAAGCTGTAGATGAATTTCAACTCATAGAATTAGAAGATGCTCCTCTAGAAAATTCTCTAAAAAATCTGTTGTTCTTGTCACAAACACTAACTTCAACTGAAGAACCTGATAAACTTACAGTTATCCAAACCAAAATTACAAGCGTTTTGGATATGTTAACTGATTATTTACACAATGTTATGGATTTAGAAAAGGAATTTGATCAACAAAAATTCTTGGAATTTACTTTCAGTGAAAATGATATCGAATATTTGCGAAACATAGTGTTACTTTTTGGATCCAAATTACAAGATCAAATAAGTGATAAGGAAAGTATCACCTCTCTAATATTTATGGGGGCATTGGCTCAAAAACTGGATTTAGTGGATGAAACAGTTATTATTTACAATCTAATTTTGAAGCTAGATAAAGATAATAAAGTAGTTTTGAACAATCTTGGAATGCTGTTTGCAAAGATGGATAAAATTGATGAAGCTATTGAACAATTTATGCTACTACTAAAATTGGAACCATCAAATGCTAAAATCCATGCAAAAATAGGAGATTTGCTTTTGTTCAAAAAACAGAATCTCGATGAATCAATTGAATATTATAATAAATCATTGGAAATTGATGATTCTTTATACTCAACTGCCATGAATTTAGCAGCTGCTTTAAGTAAGAAAGAGGACTTTGATGGCGCTACTTCTGTCCTATTAAAGAGCCTTAAAACTAATGAAGGAGTGCCTGATTTATGGTTGAATTATGCCATTTTGCTGGTAAAACAGCTGAAATTTCATCAAGCTTTAGAATCCTATAACAAAGCTCTCGAAATAGCTCCTGAAGATTGGAAATTTAAAGAAAGAGCTGAAAATGAAAAAGCAAAAGTTGAAAAAATACTTGAGTCTCCAAAATATGCAGAAACAGAAGAAGATGATCTACGTTATATGGTAGATAAAAGCAGTAAAGTTGAAATCGATAAAGTTTTCATTTTTGCTCAAAAACCACTTGATGATGAAGTATTCTTAGCTGTTTTTGATTGGTTTAAATCTAAGAAACATAAGTATCTGATAGATGAGGATTTAGAACCGAAATATGGAAGTATAATGAATGAAGATCAATTCCCAATTGATCCATTAAGAGCAAAGGATTTTGGAGAAATTATATGGCCAGAACAATTCGATAAAGAATTAGATCTTTCGAAGTTTCATTGCGATTTGTTTGATTTAGAGGGTTATGATAAAATAGTTGTTTTCATGGAAGAAAAATAAAAAATGGAAAGAAAATTACTTCTTTTTTCTTCTAACAATCAGAGTAGCTATTATTAATGATGATAGTCCTATTAACCAACTTGCTGCACTCGCTCTCAGAATTTCAAAATTGATATATTTAGTAATTCCTAATCCATCTTCATTTTCTAATAAGATTGTTAGATTGTAGCTTCCTTTTCTATAACTAGCAGTTGGGATTTCTAGTGAAAGCTCTGTTTTTTGCCAATAAGGTTTGAAGTCAAAACTATAATCGTTTAATACTATATCTCCATCATAAACTACTAATCTACCAGGAGATGATCTTCTTTCTTTAAATGAGTTCCAAACATTAAAGGTTAGTATAGCATTTTCTTTTTTTGATGCATTATAAGTAGCATTTGTAAACTGTATAAGAGGAGAACCATAAAATCTCTCAACACGATAAACATCAGTACCATTAACAAACAATTCCCAAACTATTTCTCCTAGTTCATTGACTTCTGTAAGATACATCAATCCTCCGTGAAAAGTACCTAAAACATTACAATTAGGCAATCTATCCGCATCACCCATTGTTGATCCTGGATAATCGGATGGTGCAATCCATCTCCAAATTTCTCGAGCTTCCATATTATCCTCATCTACCTCAAATATGAGGTAATTTGGTTGATCGTTTATTATATTCGTTTCATTATAGAAGTCATTATCATAAATTATAAACTTGGTATCATCCAGTTTTTCAATTGAATGAGCACCATAAAACAAGCTTATCTTTTCATTACCTTGTTTATCATATAATTTAAAATCTCCATTATAACGACCAAGTGTCCATTCGCACTCTAAGGTTTCAGTACTTATCTTGTAAATAGCATCTCTGCATCTAGCATTGTAATAGAAAGCAGCATTTTCATAATCCCAAAAAACAGCATTTCCATGAGTCCAATCTGCGTCTCCTTTTTTAGTAAAATTGTAAACATAATACTCAGCAACATTAAATGGAACAAAATCAGAAGAATTCAAACTCCACAAAACATTACCACATTCATCCATTTCATAAAATGAATCTGCAACTACATCAACTAACTCTCCACCAAGATCTACACCATCGGTAGTTGTTTCTCTACCGAGAATCAAGAATGTATGGGTTATAGGATTGTATTCCCAGTCATGATGAAGCGACCTTCCATCAGGGAGTGGAAAATATTCTGTAGCATTTGTAACTAAATTCCAAAAGCCAATATGTGAACTATTTGCACTATACATTAATGTAGTAGAATTTATCATCTCTGCATCTTCTTTGTTAATATAAGGTAAACTTGATATTATGTTCCCTTCCATATCAAGAACTGCAACTGATTGTATTTTTGAACCAAAATACGAGCTTCCAAATTCAATGTTAAGGAGGTTATATCCCTGAACTATTTCTTCATCATTGTATACTTTTAATGTCATATTTTCATTATAGAATTCCTGAAGATTTGAGGGATAATTAAATGTTTTTTCACTTATAACCAAATTGTTTGTGGAATAGACTGTATTTTCGTCTATTTCATTACAACCAAC
>JAEOTG010000139.1 GCA_016839985.1 Candidatus Heimdallarchaeota archaeon
ACGAATGTTCAGTTTAGAAGCAGAACGTGTTCATTCTCATATTCTATGGTATGGCATCTTAGCTCACGATGCAGGTTTTGATACTATGTTACACATTTCATGGAGAGATCGTGAAATGATAATGGACATAGTAGAAGATTTCAGTGGAAACAGAGTTAACCCAGCTTTAATGCTCCCTGGTGGTGTTAAAAGAGATATCCCTCCAGAAAAAATAAAGAAAGCAAGACCACTTCTTAAAGAATTAACAAAGAAGGTTGAATACCACAAAAAAGTATTCACAGAAGAAGCTTCAATAAGAAATAGGTTAGAAAATGTGGGGATTCTTACTAAAGAGGATGCAAAGAAAACAACACCTAATGGTCCAACAGGAAGAGGATCAGGATTACCATTTGATATAAGAAAATCTTATCCATATGAGTTGTATGACAAAATAGATTGGAATCTAGTTTATTATAATGAAGGAGATATTCTCGCAACAACTCTAGTCAGGATAGATGAAACATTAGAATCTCTTCAGATGTGTAATCAAATTCTTGATAGATTAGAATCTACTCAAGGTGAATTATTAGTAAGAGTTAAACCTAGAATTCCTGAAGGAAGCTATATGACTCGAGGTGAAGCACCTAGAGGTGAAGACATCCACTATGGTATTGCTAATGGAACTGATAAACCTGAAAGATATAAAATCAGAGCACCATCCTTAGGTAACATTGATGCTACCCTGAAAAGGATGGACGGAGAGTACATTGCTGATATGCCAGTAATTTTGCGAAGCTACGATCCCTGTTTCTCATGCACAAATAGGATTATGATTATCAACGAAAAAACAGGCGAGAGAATGATTTTACATCAAGATGAATTTGCCAAAAGAGCAATTAAAGCAAAGAGGTATAATAGACCTTTTTTCTGAGGTGAAAAAAAGATGAAAAAAATACTTGTAATGGGCGGAGAAGCCCTTAAAAACCAAGCTAAAGGACCAGTAACCAAACATGTTCTTAAGAGAATAGCAGAACATCCACCCCCAGAAGATATTAGGACAATACCTAGAATAATAGAAGATAGATGCATAATGTGTGGTACTTGTGTGACAGTCTGCCCAACTCATTGTTTAGGTATGGAAAAGGATGACAAAGATAATGGTATGATATGGCTACAAAGAGCACAGTGTATGTGGTGCGGTCATTGTCAAACTTACTGCCCTAAGGATGCAATTCATATTGATAGAGACCCCGCATTGTCAAATTCCCTTTTCTCATTCAACAATAGACAAGATTATGAGATGATATGCGCAAAAGGCAGTTTCAAAGGAGATCCAGCTGACAAGAAGCTAAAAGAGCTTGTTGAAGAAGGTGGAAAAATCATTGAGAAAATTGAGGAGTTTAGGAGTTGAGAAAAATGGGTTGGTTAAAGAAATTTGGAGTAAATTGTGCTGTAAGATCTCCATGGATCATTCACATGAATGCTGGAGGATGTAATGGCTGCGATATTGAAATCGTGGATGCTCTGACTCCTAGACATGATCTTGAACAATATGGAATTTTACTAAGAGGAACACCTAGACAAGCAGATGTATTGGTAATAACTGGACCTGTAACTGTTCAAGTTGCAGAAAGAGTAAAGCGTGTTTATGAACAAATGCCATTGCCAAAATTTGTTGTAGCAGTGGGTAATTGTTGTTCATCAGCAGGAGTTTTCCAAGAATGTCCATTTATCTTAGGTGGTATAGACCATATTCTACCAATAGATGCATACGTGTATGGTTGTCCTCCAAGACCTGAGAATATAGTAGCAGCAGTTGCAACACTATTAGGGAAACTTAAAGAAGATTTAATCGGTGTAGAGAAAAAAGAAATTCCTGTAGAAGAATAAATCTTTTTCTCTTATTTTTTGTTTTATTTTTATTTCATTTTTATTAGAACACAATGATCATGTTTGTTATCACAAGTATTGTAGATATTAGTGCAACTACTGATAATAAACTAACTAGCCACCAGATTTTTTTCTTTCCATAAATTCCAATCGCATTTATAGATGCGTAAATCAGAAAACCCATAGTAAAGATGAAAATAAATAATCCCCAGGATTGATTAGTGAGAATAACTATTCCACTTATTAAAGCTAAGATAGAAATTATAAATTCAGCTAAGATGTGAAAAAATCTTTCAAAAGAATTATCTATAAAACTATCTAATTGCTTCCTTAAAAAAACAACCACCCAGAATCCTACTAAAGAGATACCTACTGTAATAGAATATATGCTATTTATTAACTCCAATACCATATTTGCTTCTAGTGCTCTTTCTATAAAAAAATTACTAAGAATCATGAAGCAGGATAATGATATTAATATTGTTTGGATGGAATTAGTGATGGTTTAGTTTTTCTTTTTATCTTGATTTTCTATGTTAGTTACATATGATTTAAATTTGTATTTGGTCTATTTATTATAGAATGTTGGAATTAACTTTAGCAGATTACTCAAGAACTCTTATGAAAGAACAATTACTCTCTTCGCAAATTTCCTTTCATGAAATAGGGGATACGTTTTTTATTCGGATAGAAGGAAACGGTCATTATTATAAACTACTAAATCTAAATAAAAAAATTAATTCCCCTAGTGTTAAATTTAAAGGCAGATATTGTAAATTATGTGGAACAAGTCTTCAAATTTATGGGGGAATACCTTATAAAAAAGGATATGTCTGTTATGTGTGTTCTGATTATTTCCTTTCTCACTTCTCTTCTAGAAAATCTCTTAAAATATCATTTTTTGATATAATCACTAAAAGAGCTGTTTCTCTGAAACTCTTTAGATAAACTTCACAATCTTATTTCTTTTATTTTTCAGAAACAATGACTCCCACATGTACAGAATTAATGAGAATAATATTAATGGTTAGTATGAATATAAAAAAAGAAAAAGAAAAAGGTTGGTTTTTTATATAATACCAGCTATTGCTTGCATAATTCCATTAGGCCAGAATCCAAATAGTAGGATAACAACTGCTAAGATTGAAAGTGATACAATTTGGAAGATAGGTATCTTTACTTTCTCTTCTGCTTTATCAACTGGTTCATCAAATAACATGATTTTTAGTATGTATAGATAACCACCTAATGCTAGCAGAGAGTTGATGATAGCTGCAATTACGAGAGCTATGTTATTGCCTATTGGTCCTGCTCCGCTGAAAGTTGCTAGAATAACCATTAGTTTTGATATAAAACCAGCGGTTATTGGAATACCTCCAAGTGACAGAAGACCTATTGTTAGAATGACACCAATGAATGGTGATCTTCTACCTATTCCTTTCATATCACGTATGTCTCTTGAACCAACAGCCGCAATCAATGTTCCGCTGAGCAAGAACAGAGATCCTTTACCTATGGAATGTGTTAATATATGAAATACTGATGCTTGAACACCTAACATGGTGTTTGTTCCTATTCCTAGAATTATGTAGCCCAGATGTACTGTAGTAGAGTATGCTAATATTCTCTTGAAATCTATGATGTCTTTTCGCCAGAATTGAGCGAATACTAAGAAGTTTCCTTCAATCATGGTTAAGACACCAATCCATGAGAGAACTACTCCTGCACTTATGAAGTCTGGGTAAGCTGAGTAGAGTGTTCTGTATATACCAAACGCACCAGCTTTAACAACAATTCCAGAAAGCAAAGCTGAAATGGTTGATGGAGCTGAGCTGTGGGCATCAGGCAACCAAGCATTCAAGAATAGCATCGCTGCAGTTACTGCGAAACCAGTTATGAATAATGCAACGATTAATCCAACTACTTTACTGTTTAGTACTACAACAGTTGCTAGAACTGCATAACTTACTGAACCGAAGTATCCGTATGTTAATGCTGTAGCTAATAAAACTAGCATACTTCCAGCTGTTGACATGATGAAG
>JAEOTG010000140.1 GCA_016839985.1 Candidatus Heimdallarchaeota archaeon
GGCTTAATTTTGAGGATGATCAAACTCTAGATGTAGGAGCTGGTATAGGAAAAGGATTCTCAAACAGAAAGCCTAAAGCAATTGTAAATGATTATATTAGCACACACAGCCAAGTAAAGAAAGAGGTGATTAGAGGAGGAGGGGACAAAGTTGTTATTAGAAGACCAATAACATTGGTTTGGTACGGTTTTCTAATTGTAGGTGAAGCAGCAGGACAAGTCATTCCTACAACTGGTTGTGGTGTAGGTTCCTCAATGATAGGGGCTAAAATTGCTGCAGAAGGGATTGTTAAATCATTACAGAGAAAGGAAGTTTCAATTGACAGTTTATGGGAATATCAAGTAAGATTCACTCAAGAAAGGGGGAGAGATTTAGCAGCTCTAGATATGATGAGAAGAAATCTACAGAAATATATGAGTGAAGATGAATTTTCTTTTCTTGTAAAAAAAGGCATTGTATCAAGAAGTGATTTTGAGAAATTAATTCATGCGAAGTATCCAAAAGTTACTGTACTTAAAATGGTAATATCTGCATTTAGAGGAATAACAAAACCAAAAATTATATGGAAAATGAGAAAAGCTGCAACAAGAGCAAATAGAATCTACAAACATTACAAAAAAATACCTAAAGAATATGATACCAGAAAGTATCATGAATGGATGTTAAAACAAATGTATATGTTTAAAGAATTAGAAGAATAATAAGCAAATTTTGGGTTAGATTTAAAATAACTTTGAATATTCTTTACATATGGATAGTGATTCTGAGAATAATTATAGGTTTATTTTAAAAAATATCCTATGTATGGAAGATTCTAGTTATGTCACTATCCAGCTTATTAATATTATCGAGGGAGTAGAATGGAATTTAGCTTGTATAAATGACGAGATAAGATTTCTTTCAAGGAATTTTAAGGAAAAAGGAAGTAAAATAACCTCCCCTAATTTCAGAAAGATATACAGTGGTGTTCTGAGAAGAAAAATTCCAATAATGCATTTGTACAATACAGATGATGATATATCAGGAGCATTTCCAATAAAACTCGTTGCACGAATATGGAAAATGTCAATTAGAGAAAAATTGCAAGATTTGCAACTAATTCCTTTTGAGAATGATCCATCAAGAGCAAGATTCTTAGAAATAGAATTCCCAAGTGGAATTTTTCTAGTAAGAAGTGTCCATCAGCTGTTTCCAACAGATAACTACTTTGAAAGCAATATAGAATATTCTAAGAAATATGCTTTAGCATATGAAAAATTCAAAGAACTTATACCATTTACAGTAGAAAGAATCATTGATTTACTATCAACAGATGAAATTGCAACATCTTTTGAAGCATGGGAAAAAGATCCGGTAAGATTTGATATTCCAGGAGTAGATACAGCCAATATTACTCTAGCAAAGAAACTAGCTGATGAACTACCTGCAGATGAATTGAATGTACTTGTTAAAGAAATAAGAGAGAAAATGACGGAAACAGATTGGGAAGAATATGCAGATAAACAAACCATCGAAAGATACTCACTGTTTCTAAAGTATGTTAAAAAAATAAGAAAAATAAAGAAAAAAGAACCTCCTGAAGACTATTCTTTCATGATGGATGATCCATTTTTTTAAAGAGAATTAACTATTTTTTGGCCTAAATCTTTTATTTCTGTCAATAATTGATTATTCTTTTCAGCATCTCCTATTTTATATGCTGTTCCATGAACAATTCCAACAATCTCACTTTTCATATATTTGCTTAAATGCCTCAAAGAACCTAGAGCGTTATGAACTCCAGATCCTTCTATATCTGAATCTCCATAAACAAGAACAAATGCTACTTTCTTGTTGATTAAAGCATATCCCTCATTTCCATGTAAAGCGTATAAACGATCTATAAACAACTTGAGCTGTGCTGAATAAGAAAACCAGTAAATTGGAGCTGCAAAAACTATAACCTCGCTCTCTAGCAATTTAGGGTAGAAAGTGTTCATATCATCTTTCTGAACACAAGAAAGAGCATTATTCTTTATACACCAATTACAAGCTTGACAAGGATTGATTTTGTGATTGTTAAGTGTAATAACTTCTGCTTCTCCTTCGTTTTCTATAATTGTTTTAACTAGTTCGTTGACTAAAAATGAAGTATTTCCAGTCTTTCGAGGACTTCCATTTAAAATTAATATTTTACTCATAAGTTTAGATAACCTCAAATTCTTATAAAATTTATTCAAAAGAATAAGAAAATAGAGTGATAAATAAAAATGAAAAATTCATTCTTAAAAAAATCTTTTAAACAGAATAAATAAGTAGAGTATGTTTCATATGCCTATATTCGGAATCTTCTATTCAAAAACACCAAAAATCAAAGATAAAAAAGGAAAAACCAAAGTAAATAGCATTGCTGTTTTGGAGAAAGTTAGTATTGGAGGAATTAATCAATGGGTACTAATTAGAGGGCATGATATAAATAATCCTGTTCTTCTTTTTCTTCATGGGGGACCTGGGAGTGCTCAAATAGGTATTGCTTACAAATTTCAAAGGAAACTAGAAAAATATTTTACTGTAGTTCAATGGGATCAAAGAGGAGCTGGTAAATCTTTTTCTTTAAAGATACCAAAACAAAGTATGAATATTGAGCAATTTATACTAGATTCAATTGATTTAATAGAACAGTTAAAGAAACGATTTAGAAAAAATAAAATCTTCCTTATTGGTCACTCATGGGGTAGTGCTCTAGGGATGTTATTAATTCAACGCTATCCTGAAAATTTTCATTCTTATATAGGTATGGGACAGGCAACAAATCAAAAAGAAGGTGAAAGAATTTCTTATGAATTTGTTTTAGAACAGGCAAAGAAGAATGATAATAAGAAAGCAATTAAACAACTTGAAAAAATAAAAAATAAAGAAGTCTGGGATCTGAAATATTCTCAAATACAAAGAAGGTGGCTTAATAGATTTGGAGGGTGGTATCATGGAGCTAAGAGTAACTGGATAGTGTTAAAATTACTTTTTTCATCTCCAGAATATTCAATAGTGGATCTCATTAAATTCATATTTGGAGCTCTATTCTCATTGAAGATGATGTGGAAAAATGTACTTCAAGATATTAATTTATTCGAACAAGTTAAAGAAGTGGAGGTTCCAGTTTATTTTTGTGCGGGAAAATATGATTAC
>JAEOTG010000141.1 GCA_016839985.1 Candidatus Heimdallarchaeota archaeon
AATCTATGCATCTTCCTTCTAAGCATGAAACTATCTCGTAGAGCTATACAAACTACAGAGAAAATATTTGAATAAAATTCGATTAATAATTTGTATTGGCCATGATCTATCGATAGTATTTGGTGTTTTATCATTTGGTCAAAAAATAACTCATTCATTAAGTGTCTAATTGCACTTATAAAACCTCCAAACAATAAATCATCAGATACACTTACTTCTTCTGATAGATAAGTACGAATAGGAATTCCACTTGAATGGAAAATTAGAACAGCTATTGGTTTTTCTTCTCTTGGTGAGGCTAACTTCTTTGATTCTTTTCTTAAAATAGTTGAAATTGTATCAATTTCTTCCAAAAAATCAATTATTCGCGTATCAGATATTGTATCATCTTCACTTTCTATTGCTTTCTTAACCTGCTCAATTCTTTTGTTATATTCCTCTACGAAAAGTGGGGTATATGTTCGAGCGAATTCTTCCCCTTTCTTCAGAAGAAATAAAGCAGTTTCAAAATCCAGAAGAATTATTTTTATCTTTGCTCTTATATGATAGATAAATGATAGTGATTCATACTTCGCCTTCTCCTCAAGGTAGGTGATTATATCCTCTAAGCATTTATCAGCGTCTATTAGCTCTTCTAAATTCATGGTAATTGTATATTTTTTTAAGAAAACAATAGAGAGTAGAACCAGTGTTTTTGAACTTAATATTTCGTGTCCTAGTTCATCAGCAAGTAGCATGGCTTGTTGCAGGAATTGCTGTGAGTCACCATAATTATTTTTCTTATATTCAAGAAATCCTAAGAGAAACCAATAGTTTGATCTTTGGGTTGGAGTTAGTTGTCCTTTTTGTTCTTTGTCTATCTTTAAAAGAATTGCTTCAACTTCTTCAATGTCTTCCATATAGAGTAAAATTTCAACATATTTCATTTGAATGGATAAATCTTTGAATTGTTTATTTTCTAGTATATCAAGAGCTTTTTGCATTTCTGTTTTTGCTTTCTCAAAATCTTCTTTTGCAAAATAAGCATCTGCGAATTTTGAGTAATGAACATAGAGAGATCTAAAATCATTTTTCCATTCTTTAATTATCTTAAACCCATTATTATACCAGAACATAGCTTCATCAATATGCCCCATTTGCAGGTATATATCTCCAATACTTCCTGATAGATGACCAAGAAGCCTATCCATTTTCATCTCCTTTGCAATTGCTTCACCCTTCAGAAAAATTTGATGTGCTAATTGGAAATTCCCTCTATCAAGCTCAATAATTCCTATAGAATTATATGTTTGAGCTAAGCAAATTCTATCATTCAATGCTTGAGTTATGTTAAGAGATTCTTTTGTTTTGTCCCTTGCTAATGAAAGGATGTTAGTTGTGTAGAGATATATAGATTCCATCTCAAGCATATAAACTTGAATTAATTTGTAGATATCTAGGTTACCAATTTTGTGAATGTTTATGTTCAGTGCATAATAATTCAGACAATTTTCCCTGTTTTCATTATATTTTGCATAATCTTGTGTTAAAAATCCATGAATGGCTTCTGCATAATAAATAAATGTAAAGTATATTGTATCAGCTAATTCTTGTTTAATTTTTTCAATTAACTCAAAATATTCAGGGAAACACCCACAGTATAATCTAGCTAGTAATTCCCAGAGACCTAATCCTGGATATTTCAGCTTTTCATATAGATCACTTATTGTATCTAGTTTACCCCTATGATACAGGACTCTTCCAATTAAAAAAGAGAAAGGAACAGAAATTGTTTCTAATTCTTCTATAAGATCAAATAGGATGGCTTCTAGTTCTTCCAAATTTACGCTCGAATCAAGTTTTTTTGAAAGTATTCCCTCTTTTTCCTCTTCTGAAAATAAGATAAAAACTGATTGAATTTCTGGAGGGAGGGACTTTTCCATGAACTATAATATCGATATGTGTTAAAAAATTTGACGAAAGTCTCTTCTTTTTGAATCCAAAAAACATATTATCAACAAAAATTCATTTAGAAATAATATCATCAGTAAGAAAGACAGATTGGAGATTATTATGAAATCCACTCATGAACAAGAGAAGATAAAACATTATATCGCTTTTTTTGTAGAAAAAGGTTTGGATAAACAATCCGCTAAATCACTTCTAATAAAACCCTATATTCTTAGTAAGTATAACAAATCAGAATTAAATCCATCAACTAAATATGAAGTAAATCTTCTTCAATTTTTAAA
>JAEOTG010000142.1 GCA_016839985.1 Candidatus Heimdallarchaeota archaeon
CCTTTCAGAGATCTTATTGATCTTGAAAGATTTTTAGAAGAGAAAAGAAGAAAAGAAGAGAAAGAGAAGAAGATTTCCTAGTCTTTATTCCGATTTCTTTTAATGAATCTTTTTTTTCTAAGTTTCAATATTCTTCTTACAGCAAGAATTATTTCTAAGAAAATGAAAATTCCAAACGAATATACAATAAAAACTATAACCACAATCCTAACAAAAGGAGAATATGATTTATCAAATCTAAGGTAAAGATGAATCAAACCTGTCCCAAGTTCATAGAATGGTTGAAAAATGTCATAAACTAGATTATCTTTATATTTCCCCAGTATTTCGACTCCAAATGAATCTATAATGAACAAGGTTTTTCTTACTCTAAGTTGTTCCATTAAAGCTTCTTCAGTGAATTCAGTTACATTAAGAGCAGTCCATGCAAACACTTTTCCTCCATCAGATTTATCAGGAGAGTGCATATCTGTTCCTGTAATCAAACCTATTGTATCATTATGTTCTAGATAAAAGTTATAAGATTTTAAATCAAATACTTGTCCATTCACAACTTCAAAATAATCTACTCCCCAAGATAACAATTGATTTCTGGAAGGAGAAATATTACCAAATGAACTCTCGCTATATACTAAATGGTTTGCAGTAATAACTCCACCTTGAGAGTGTACTTCATTTATTGCTTCAATTATTTCATCATTAGTTGGATTTAGAGGTATACTAAGGTTCCATTCTTTTATACCTAGAAAATTCAGGTGTAATCTTCTTGTTGTCCATTCCATCCCTTGTAGAACAATTATTTCATCTTTATACTCTTGAGCTAATTCAGCTATTTCTTCCGAATTCTTAAGTGAATTATGATCAGTAATGGCGAAAGCATTGAATCCTAGAGCTTTATGCCATTCAATACTTTGTCTGATAGTCATTTTTCCATCACTGTATTTTGTGTGGGAATGTTGATCAAATAATATATCATACGTGATGTTTGTATTAGGAACAAAAGGTTCTACATCATCCCAACTATCATCATAATATTTTCTTTCCGCTGGACCGAATTTAGCTATGATAACACTAAAAACCATAACAGAACCTACAATAAGAAAATAGATAAAAAGATGCTTTATGATTGTAGGTACCTTCTGCGGAAATTTCATGAAAACATTAGTATTATTGTTTTATAAAAAAGTTAAGTTTTACTCAAATTACTCTTCCATTCATTACATAGACAAAAAATTATTTTTATGTTCTAGTGCAATTTCCTTAAATTTATGTGAAACCTCACTTAGAAAACTAACTTTACTCACTGATTTTGAATAAAATTTCTCTAGAGTTTCTTCAATTATCTTTCCTACTTCTTCAGTTGTATTTTCATCTGTTTCTTCTTCTATTAAAAGTGTAAAATTATAGGATTCAGAATTGAAATTCACGATAGGTTCAAGAATCATTTCTGTTGTATTTTCTCTGCGAATTTTTTTTAGTCTTTTAATTCGTTTTTCATATTGAGAAAGAATGCTTTTAAAAGATTCAATATTTGCATTCTTTTCATAAAAATCTTTAGCTCTAGTTTCCATGTCTAGAGCAAATTTCAACACTGCTCCTAATGTTGCTAAACTCATTTTATCACCTTACAACTTAGAACCATCTAGTAATTACTACTTTTTCTTCTGTAAAGAAATCCACTGCATTCTTACCTTGTCCATGAAGATCTCCTTTGAAGCTATCTTTCATACCTGAGAACGGAAATGTAGAAATTGGTGCAGCAACACCTATATTTATGCCAATATTTCCAACATTAACTCTATATTGATACTCACGAGCTGTTTTTCCACTAGATGTGAAGATAGAGGATGCATTTCCATATGGATTATCATGAATAATGTTTATTGCTTCATCAAGATCCTTCACATGAATTATTGGGATAACTGGTCCAAATATCTCTTTTTGTGCAATTGACATACTAGGTTCAACTTTATCAAAAATTGTTGGACCAATAAAGAAACCTTTTGAAAATTTCTCATTTACAGTCACATTTCTTCCATCAAGTATAAGTTCAGCCTCTTCTTCAATTCCATTTTGTATGTATTTCAGTACACTTTCCATCCCTGCTTTTGATGCTAAAGGACCCATTTGAATTCCCTCATCTAATCCCTCACCAACTGTAATTTTCCTTGCAGCTTCTAAAAGTGATTCTTTTAGTGAATCGTATATGTCTCCAACAGCTAATAGTACACCACCTGCAAGACAACGCTGACCAGCATTTCCATAAAATGAAGTTATTAAATTCGGAATTGTTCGTTCAAGATTAGCATCAGGCATCACTGTGATAAAATTCTTTGCTCCTCCTTGGACTTGAACACGTTTCCCATATTCTCCACATTTACGATAAAGTAGTTTTCCAACTTTTGTTGAACCAACAAAAGATAATCCAATCGTGTCAGGACTCTCAATAAGAGTATTAACAGCTTCTGCTCCACCATGTACTAAATTTACAACACCCTTAGGAATACCAATTTCATCTAGGATTTCGAATTGTTTAACCATACTTAGTGGGCATTGATCTGAAGGTTTCAGGATATAAGTATTCCCAGTTGCAATTGCATAAGGCCAGAACCAAGAAGGTACCATTGCTGGGAAATTAAAAGGTGCTACACAAAAGAAGACACCTAATGGTTGTTTAATCACCATTTCATCTATACCTGCAGCTACATCTTCAATATTATAACCCATTTGAAGAGTAGGAATTGTTGTTGCAGTTTCAATGTTTTCAATAGTTCTTCTATACTCTCCTCTTGATTCATCAATTGTTTTTCCATGTTCTAGAGTTAATACCTTTGCTAATTCATCAAAATTTTCTTCTAAAGATTCTCGAAAATCATAAAGATATCTAATTCGGGATTGAGCAGGAGTAGTTCGCCATCTCCAAAATGCTGTTTTAGCTACTTCAATTGCTTGTAAGGTTTCTTCTTTTGTACTCATAGGTGTTTTTGCGATAATTTCTCCTGTTGCTGGATTAATTACATCTCTAGTTCTTTCTGTTACAGATTCTACCCATTTTCCATTAATGTAATTCTTTAAAACTTCTGCATTCATCTTACCACTTTGTAATAATTATTCTAATTTGAGGTTAATGTGTTAAAAGATTATTCAAGACTTATAAGTTTTTTACAAAATCAAAATAATAAAACACTTCTAGAATACCTTTTTAAGTAGAAATCTGTTATTTTTCAAAATAGTCTCTGATGTGATTTATTTGAATTCCAAAGAAATAATGAAAAAAGACAAAGAATTCTACATTCAAGGATATGAAAGAGTACCAGTTGTCTTTACAGAAGGTAAAGGTGCTGTGTTAAAAGATATTGATGGAAAAGAATACATCGATTGTTTTGCTGGAATTGCAGTTACTAATGTAGGACATGCTCATGAACGACTAGTTAATGTTGCTAAAGAACAAATGTCAAAATTGATTCATACATCAGGTCGTTTCTTTAATGTTCCACAGACTCTTTTAGTAGAAAAACTTGCAAAAATAACTCCTGGTGATTTAAAGTATACATATTTATGTAATAGTGGAACAGAAGCAGTAGAAAATGCAATTAAGTTGGTTAAGAAGTATGCTTATTCACAAGGAAAAGCAGGAGCAGCTTTAATAGCTTTAGAATGTTCTTTTCATGGGAGATTGGGGTATTCTCTTACATTGACAGGGCAAGCAAAATATAAGAAAGGTTTTAGTACCTATGCTAATGCTCCTGGAGTTGTTCATGCTCCAGCACCATATCCTTATAGATCTAAATTATCAGAAGAAGAATGTGGCATCGAAGCAGCATTGGCAGTAGAAACAACAATAGAAAGACATACGGCAGGAGATGTAGCTGCGTTTATAATGGAACCTATATTGGGAGAAGGAGGAATAATAATCCCACCTGATTCTTATTTTAAAACACTGGTAGGTATATTGAAAGAAAGAGATATTCCATTTATTTTGGATGAAGTACAGACAGGATTTGGACGTACAGGTAAGCTGTTTGCTAGTGAGCATTGGGCTCTTACACCTGATCTTATGACATTAGCGAAGGGTCTTGGAGGAGGAATACCTATTGGTGCGGCAATTGCTACTAGTAGGATAGCTGATTGCGTAGAATCAGGAGATTTCTTCTCAACTTATGGTGGAAATCCTGTTTGTAGTGCAGTGGCTTTAGAAAATATATCTATCATATATGATGAGAAATTGATTGACAATTCAGCTAAAAAAGGAAAAATCTTTCTAGAAGGATTAATCGAAATGAAAGAAAAGAAACCAATCATTGGTGATGTAAGAGGAAAGGGATTGATGATAGGAATTGAATTAGTCAAAGATCAACAATCAAAAACACCAGCTTCAGATGAAGCAAAAAAGATTGTAACATTTTTGAAAAATGAAGGTGTTATAATTGGTTTAGGTGGGATATTTGGAAATGTTCTACGATTACAACCTCCCTTATGTATAAACGAAGAACAGGTGGTTAATGTATTAGAGAAAATTGAAAAAGGAATCAATAACAAAATTGACTAAAATCATCATAGGATTATTCTTTATAGCAGTTTAAGACAGCATCCCAAGCAACTTCTGAAGCTACTATTCCAAAGGAAGTTAAAGGTATTTTTTTATTTTCTATCTCTTGAGTGCTAACAATGTAAAGTGAATCACCATCATTTATAGCATGAAAAGGTTGGATTGCACGAGCCATGGATGCATGAATTTGTCTTCCAGCTTGTCTCAAAGAATAATCATCAAATTTCTGATTGGTTACCACTAGCGTTAGGGTTGTGTTTGTTGTAAGATTTTCATTCTTTTCATCTTTTTGCTTATTAACATATTCCATTGCATTAATTCTTTCATCATTTGTTCGATCTAAAAATCCTCTTACAATTTCTCCATCGCGATTAACTATAGCTCCCAGAGCATTTACCACGGTAAAAACTAAGATTTTAGTATCTCCCAATCGAGTAAAAGCTCCTCCTTGTCCTGCCATTTCTGCATACGAAAAATCTAGACATTTTCCTACAGAAGCTGAAATACCTGCACCTTGAGGTCCTAATGGAAACTTACCTTCTACAGCTGTTTTCAATGCTTCTCTTCCTATTCTTTTATCTGGATAAACTGAATTCTTTCTAGGCCCAAAATCATAGATTATTGCACCAGAGACTAAGGGTATAACCATCCAATTAGGAGAGTAGTTCCTCCATTTGAGTAATTCAGCTGATACACCAGTAATAGCTTCATATCCCCACAAAGATCCACCTGCAAAACAGATAGCATCAGCATATGTTCTATTTTCTCCTATTACTCCAGGAGCACCTCCTCTAATATCACTAGCCATTTTTACTCCTTTAGGAAAATAAAAAACTGTACATCCTGTTGGACCATTCTCATATTCTGCTATACCTATTTTCAATCCAGGAAAATCAAATTTTAAAATTGGTTCTTTGCTGGATGTATTTAAATTTAGTTCAGTGTTATCATTGGATATTGAATCATTCATACAGAGAGTTAGAAATAAAATTATTAAGAGTTTCTTACCAAATAAAAAGAGAGTAGTGAATCATCTTCTTTATTTCTTGAAGGTAATTATATTTATAATATTAAAACAATGCCTATGTATAAGGATGAAAATCAAATCTGAGACAATCAAGGAAATTGCTGCTGTGCTAGTAATACTTATCATAGGAGTTAGTATTCCAATAATAATAACATATGAGAAAGAATATAATATTGAAATAAAAAAAGACAAGGATTTTGAAAAATATAATTTCTCAGGAGAAGGATCTGTATCCAATCCATATGTCATAGAAAATCTATCTATCATTAGTTCAAAAAAAAGAGGAATATCTATCTCTAATACTAGTAAATTTTTTATTATTAGAAATTGCACCCTTGGGTATAATCTATTTAATGGGATTAATATCCAATACATAAAAAATGGTACAGCTAAAATCTATGATAATGTTTGTTTTGGACATTCAGCAGAGGGAATAAATATAGTTTCCTCTGATAGTCTCAAGATATACAACAATACTTGTTTTGATAATAAAATTGAATTGAGTATTGAGAATTCTAACCATTGTTACGTAGAAAATAATCATCTATACAGAAATAGAAAAGTTACTGGTCAAGAAAAAATTGTATACAGTGGATTAATATTACGAAATTCATTTTTAGTAACTATCAATAATAATAAAATTGAAAAAACTACTAGAGGAATGTATATCGTAAATGGATTTAATTGTACTATTTCTAATAATTTTGTAAATCAGGTTTATAGTTTAGGTATTAATTTCATTTCAAGTTCATATTGTAATCTTACCAGTACTACATGCATCTCTTCAACATACGATGGACTTTCTTTTCATCATTCCAACTATAATTATGTTGCAAACTGCAGTTCAATTGGGAATAATTATGGCTTTTATCTATCCGAGTGTAGTGAAAATATACTCTCCTTCAATAAGATCGAAAAGAATAGAGAAGGTCTCCATATAACATCTAATAGTCATAATAACACCATCAGTTATAATGAATTTCTTAATAATACTAATGAGGGAGTCAACATAGATGGGAGTGGTTTTAATATTGTTCACCATAATACTTTTTCTTTCAATAATCTAGGTGAAACTTCCCAAGCTAGGGACACAGGCTGGAATAGTACATGGTACGATATCATTTCTCTTGAGGGGAATTTTTGGAATGAATGGAATAGCTCTGATCCTTATGTGATATTAGGAAGTGCAAATAGTACAGATTTATATCCACTAAATGATCCGATATCTCTAATAGTATTTTATGACTCATCAAAAACATTTCAAAGTATGAAATTAATAATTACTACATTAGAATCTAAGATTGTGCAAGAATATATTAAATTTTAGCAGTCTACCTTAAATTATTTCTAAGAAAAATAAAAAAAAATGAATTCATTATTTATTTTGCTTTCTTTTTCTTGTTGTAATGATTATAGCTAGAACCATAAAAATTGATGCGAAAGTAACAAAATTGTTAGTAGTCTTTTCTGTTTTTTCAATCAGAATAGATGGATCTAAAACTGCCTTAACGGCTTTTGAGGCATTCAAAAGACCATATCCAAAGTGAATATCTTTTCCTGGATTTCCTAAATCAGTTGCTGACTTATGAAGAATATCTCTTATCTCAGTAACTGTTAATGAATAATTCAATGATCTCATCAATGAAATAACTCCAGCTACTTGTGGGCATGCAAATGAAGTTCCTATTCCCCACCCATAGTATGAGTTAAAGGAATAATAAGGCATCGTACTGTAGGTTTTAGTCCCAGCACCTTCATCTCCTACTGGTGCAACAAGTTCTGTTGCATCACCATAATTACTATAATCAGCTTTCTCTTTGAGAGCATTGGTTGCACCTACAGCTATAACTATATCACTGGCTCCTGGGTGAACTACAAAATTTTGCCCTCCTTGAGGTAAATATGTATTTCCTGTAACAGATACTATTGGGATATTTTTCTCATAAGCATAAGCTATATCATCAAAATATAATGAGGAATTATCAGAATAATATACGCTTAGATTTATCACATCTGCACCATTATCTGCAGCATAACGAATAGCATCTCCAAAATCTGAAGCGCTATAAAATCGACTGTTAATGTCCAATAATCTGATGTTCATAATTGTCACATTTGGAGCAACTCCCAACATCCCATAATCATCTCTTGGAGCTGCTATAATTCCTGCTATGAATGTAGCATGCCAATGAACTAGATCTCCTGGTTCTGGTCCAGGCTCTGAATCATTTGAACTAAAATCCCAACCGTGAACATCATCTATGTATCCATTACCATCATCATCAATTGAATTATTAGCAACTTCGTCAGTATTTGTCCAAGCAATATTTTTCAATTCAGGATGAGAAAAATCAATACCAGTATCTATAATAGCAACAGTAATATCTTTAGATCCATTAGTTATTTTTAAAGCATCCTTAATATGGATTTGACGATGAAAAAACTGGTTTTCATAATAATTTAAAGCATTAGTTGTAAGTAAAATCGTATTTTGAATGTTGTTTAAACTTAAGAAAGGTAATGAAATTAGAATAAATAGAGCAAAAAAAGTTTTACTTCTAATCATAAGTTGATAAAACTACAGATATAAATAAATGTATTGAAGAACCATAAAACAAAGAGAAAATCTTGTTGTAAATTATCATAAGATATCTAATGTTCTTCTTATTCTATTGCTTTCTTACTTAATTCTATTCTATGTAAAATAAAGAAGTAAAAAAAGAAATTTTTAAATTTTATTTTTATTATATTCAAATATTGATATATTCTATTTCATCAAGGGTGAATCCATATTCCAAGCTTGTGATTAGTTGTACTGAGAAAACCACTACAGTAAGGATAGTTAAGAGCATCGTTATAATATGAATCGAGCCAAATTTGAATGTAGCAAGGAGAAGTAATTGGACCATCTACAACCATTCGAATATAATTCACGGTACCACCTTCCCAGTCATCTTGACTCTCCGGTGAAGCAACACCTAACCATGTGAAATATGCATTATGAGTCTCTCCATAGCTTGAAATTAGAGAATTAGCTTGAAAGTAACTAACGTAATTAGTAATAAGTTTCATTGCACTAAATATATCAAGTGCTGTACTCATACCAGGTACAAAACCTAGAACGAATGTTGCTGTTTCAACGGCAAGTTGCAAAGGATCAATTGGTGAACCTATCTCATTAGTGTAATATTGTTCTGTTGCTCCTGCATCTGTTTGAAAATCTTTACGAAATGCTACTGCTGTATTTGCAGAATTAGATTTCTTAATTTTTATAGTTGCATCAGAAGGAGTTTGGTCAGGAAGATCTATATATTCTTGAGTCCAAGGATTGTAGAACTGTTCGTATGGATTTTTATCAATTATACGTGATGATACACCTAAAAAAATTTCATAAACGCCACCGTATATAAGAACTCCGATAACATTTACAGCAATAGAAATTTCAACTTTTGAATCAGAAGTAACATAGGATAGGATTAATGAGTCAGAAGAATCAACATCTGAATTGTATTGTATGTGAATACCAACACCATCTATATAAGGATATGATACTGGTGGAGGATCTCCTCCTCCCCCA
>JAEOTG010000143.1 GCA_016839985.1 Candidatus Heimdallarchaeota archaeon
CATCAATCTATAACTCAATAGAAATGTTACAACCAGAAGGAGTTGTATTATTACTTATACCAATTGTAGTCTTCATTCTCTTGCTAACAGCTTTAGTAGGATATATTCAAGAAAGATTCTCATCAAGATTTGAGGAAGAAATAGAACCTGAACTTGACGACATAGATGATTTTGAGGAATTTGAAGCTGGTATAATAATTGAGGGAGAACTTGAACCAATAACTGAAGAAGATCTCTTCTATGAACAATTAGACTCAGAATTCAGCGAAGACGATTAAAAACTCTCTTCACTCATTTCTTTTTTTAATTCAAAATAAAGAAAATTCTACACTCTTCGCTTAAATCAGATTTTAACATATCTAACTAAGCGTAAAGGTTAAATATTGACATTCACTAGCTACGTTTTGATTATTATGATATTTGAAAGAAGAACGGTCAATCAAATAGTTATTTTTTTACTTATTATCTTCCTTTTACAATTAAATTCGCAAGCTTATGCAATGTATTCACTTAATAATGCAACAAGAGTTTCTTATAATTTCAACAACATTTTTGTAAAAGACTCTGTTTTTGAATGGAAAATCCAGAACGTAGAATTTAACAGTTCTATAGACGAACTACCTATTAACAATAATGATATTCTGAGTGTCAAATTATTGGTTGATTTATCAAATTATAATTTCTCTGGAATATATGAAAATTTAATATATTATACCCATTCATATGATACTTATGAAATTTTGATTAATGGAGAACCAATAACTAATGAGCTTTATTTATATCTTCTTCAATGTGATAATTATGATTGTCTTACGTCATATCAAATTTTCTTTGGACTAAAAATTCCCCTTACTTTGAACGATTTTGAACCCCACTTATTCTATCCTCTTGAATGCGTAAATAATTCTATAACAATCCCTTATTTTGAAAATTTTTACAATATCCTTACACAGAAATCAGAACAAATGGAGAATGTGGAGATAACAAAGAAAAAGAAAGATAAATTCTTAGAGATAGGATTCTCACAATACAAAAACGACACTTATTATGAAATAACGAGTGTTCAACTGATATCAATTAACATAGAAGTTGGGATCTTAGGTTTCTACAGAATAAACTATTGTTGTGTTGATAAACAAAACACTTCTAGATTTCATCAATTCTCTTATGAAATCATTTCTAATAAATTTGGATATAGAGCTTTTCGTGCTGGTATAGAACCAGTTGATTTCATTCTCATCTCATCATTTAGTGTTTTATGCATGTTATATTATTTAAAGAAAAATAAGAAAAAAAAGATGTTTTAGGTACGTTTGTAAATAAAACGATCCCAATTATTAACATCAGGTACTTGTGGGGCTAACTCTTTGCGAACTCTAATAGATTCGATTATTTCAGTTTCGAGGTTGGCAGGAACGCGTTCGAAGCCTAGGAAGACGTATCCGAAAAAGGCTCTCCCAGAGCTGCTCCCTCTTATCTCGTCTGCTATGTCAATTGTTTCAGCTGTAGGTAATTTTCCTCTTATGTTTGTACTCTCTCCTTCTTGTGTCATATCAAGTATTATTCCTCTATGTTGTGTTATAACTTTGGACATATTTCCAACATAATCGTTAGGTACTTTAATATCAACTATCAACATAGGTTCTAGAATCTGAGGTTCTGAAGTCAAAAATGTTGTATGGAATGCTGCTAAACACATTTGCATGATTTCTGTATATCCTGTGTGAGCTGGATCTACATGAACTGTTGCATCTGTGATTATGAATTTAGAAGCCATTAATGGTTCTTTTGCCAATGTTGCTCCTTCACAAAAATCAAAGAAAATTTGTATAATATAGGCTTTTATATTATCTAATCTCTGTACTCCAGTTGTTGCATCTAGAAGCACATTTGTATCTTTTACAAACCATATTCTTCTTGCCTTCTTTGCTTCCCATCCAGCTTCTTGCTGTAGAATCTGTGCTCTCTCTCTTCTATCTTGGTCATTATGAACTTTGCCTGATTTGATTAAATCTACAGCTTCTTGGTTCATTGGTTCAACATGCAACATTATTCTATTGTGACCATTTGGTGATTTTGTGTGTATAGTCAAACCATTTTTTGAAGGAACTTCTCTATAAACAATAATTGGGTCACTAACATCAATTTCAACTTGTTCTTGTATACGTGTTACAAGAATTTCTATTTGCAAAGGATCTATTCCTGACAATACATATGTTTTCGATTCTTCATCATGTCTAAAAGTAGCTGTAGGATCAGCCATAATCCATTTAGATACTACATCTCCAAGTTTTGCGATATCTTGAGGATCTTTTGGTTTGATTGTTCTGCTTACGACAGGTTCTGCAACATAAGAAATATCTTCAAAAGGTTTTAGTTTTCCTTTGTCTTCTACTCGAACAAAGGTTTCTCCTGCAGGGCAAATAAAACCATAGATAGCAAAAAGATTCCCTGCTGGAACTTCTTCAACATCTAATATATCAGTAATTTCCATAACTCCCAATCTTTTAATTCGATTTTCAGTTTTCTTTCCAATAAGATAGAGCGTGTCGGTTTTCTTTAGTGTTCCAGAGAATACTCTACCTATGAGAGTTGGTCTTTTTGATTTTGGTTCAATGAATATTTTTGTAATCATGCCTAATAGGGGACCATTTCGGTCACAATTTACAAGAGCTTTTCCTTCAACACTTTCTAAGTCACCATCCCAAATTGCTGGGATCTTAAGTCTTTGTCCTTCTATAGGATTTGGAAGGTGTTTGATAACCATTTCCAATAAAGGTTCTTCAAGAGGGAGATTATCTCTCAACCATTCTTTATCATTCTCATCATATTTTGCAAAAACATCTTGAGGTTTAATTTGTAACCTTTGTAAAGTTGTCATATTGAAAGCCCAACCATCTTTTGCACTTCCTACTGCAACTGTACCATCTTTAAATGAAACTTGCCACCCTTTACCTATTTCATCAGGAGAATTATCTCTAATAAGTTTATTAACACCAGTAATGATCGCATCAATTTTTGCAAAAACATCTTGAGGTTTTAACCTTAATTCAGAAATAAGTCTGTCAACTTTATTAATAAACAATACTGGTTTACACATTTCTCCTAAACTGAGCCTAATATTGGTTTCAGTCTGAGTCATTACTCCTTCAAGAGCATCAACAAGAATAATAACACCATCACTTCCTCTGAGAGCTCTGCTTACTTCACCAGTAAAAGAAATATGTCCTGGAGTATCATTAATTTCACAAAGATATGTTTGACCTTCTAGTTCATATGAAAGCAGAACCACACTTGTAAAAATTGTTATACCTCTTTCTTGCTCTTCTTCATCACTATCCATCATTACTTTCTTACCAGCATCTGCATCTGACATTAAACC
>JAEOTG010000144.1 GCA_016839985.1 Candidatus Heimdallarchaeota archaeon
AACGTGAAACTAAAGTTGATGTAAGGCGAATATAATGGCAAGAAATAGAAATTTACCAAGAAAGCTTAGATATGCAAAAGAGATGAAAAGAAATAATCCAGTACCAAGCTGGTGTGTTATTAGAACAAATCGTCGCTTTCGTAATCATCCAAAGCGTAGAAAGTGGAGAACAACTCGAATTAAAAGGTAGGAGATGAAATAGATGTCACAAGAAGCTATTGAAAGTATTTTTACAATTCCTTTCTACCCCCAATTAAATAAAACTGCACCCTACAAAAGGACTCCTAGGGCTATTCGAATGTTAAAACAGTATATTGTCAAACACACAAAGGCAGATGCTGTTGTTATAACAAACGATTTGAATGAATTTATGTGGAAAAGAGGTATTCAGAAACCACCTCGTAAAATAAAGGTACGTGCTATTGTTGAAACGATTGATGAAGAAAAAATAGCAACTGTTGAACTTATTCATAAAAAAGTAGAGATCTCTATCCGTCCCGAATTAGAAGGCATTGCAATACCTGGAGAACTAGAAGAAGAGGACGAGGAAGAGGAAGAAGAAGATACCTCTGATGTTGAAGAAATTCAAGAAGAAATTCAAGAAGAAATTCAAGAAGAAGTAAAAGAGGATGTAAAAGAAGAAGATTAAAACTTCCTATTTTTCCGAGGTTGACAAAATTGGATATTTCTAAAACAACTATTTTAGGTAATTCTAGCGTAGGGATTTTTGCTTTGTCAACTGAAAAATACTCTATTGTTCCTTTTGGAACAAAAGAAAAAACTAACGAAATATTAAGAGAAACACTCAATGTAAATGTCATTCAGACTACTGTTGCTGGCTCAGTATTAGTTGGGACTCTTTCTGTTGGAAATTCAGATACACTATTCTTACCCAATAATACATCCGACAAAGAAATATCTATTATTAAAGAAACTCTCAAGGATAATGTCGAAATAATAGAACTAGATAGTAAATTTACAGCTCTTGGAAATTTAATTGTTATGAATGACAAAGGTGCTATTGTAAGCGAAATGTTTGAAAAGAAAGCTATTTCACAAATTCGTGATAACTTAAATTTCAATGTCACTGTTGGAAGCTTACTTGGATCACCATTAGCTGGAAGTATTGTTATGAGCACCAATAGAGGAGCACTTGTTCACCCATTGCTTTCAGAGGAAGAAATAAGTGAAATATCTTCAATTCTTCGAGTCAAAGTGGATGTATGCACTGTTAACAGAGGTATACCTTACCCTAGAGTTGGCATAATGGCTAACTCAAAAGGTGCGGTTATAGGATCAGATAGTACTGGTCCAGAAAGTATGAGGATTTTCGAAGTTTTGTTGTCTCCCTAACAACTATTGATTCAAAAAGTTGAAAAAGCTTTTTACAAACACCAAAACGCAAAGAAACGGTGAACATTCGATGAGTTCTGTTAAAACCTATCATATACGCGGAGAATTTAGGAAAAGAAAAAGAAAGATTCCTTTTGGGAAATATATTAGAGCACTTAGTGTTGAAGAAGCTTTAGAAGAAGTTTATTCCTTGATAGGAAGCAAACACAAAGTAAAGAGAAATGTTATTTACATTGATCCTAAGGACATTAAAGAAATAACTAATCCTGAAGAGATTAAAGATGTTGTTGTAAAAACTTTTGCCTCTGAGGACGATTTATCAATACCAAAAAGAAAGTGAAAAAATTGAGCGAAAGTGAAACCCCTCAGAAGTTCTCTAAAGAAGAGATTAATAATTTGTTATTAGCTGCTCAACAATTAGAACAACAGGCTTCAAGATACTCTCAGCAAATGGAGATATTAAATAGTTATTATAATGAAATTCAAAGTTCTGAGCAAACATTAATTGAAATAAACGAATCAAAAGGAAATCACAAGATTCTAATGCCAATTGGAGCTGGGAATTTTATATATGCTACAATTGAAGATACAGAAAAGATAATTGTTACAATTGGAGCTGGAGTACACAGTGAAAAATCTCTCTCAAACGCAATTGAAGGACTAAAAAAGAAAAAAGAGGAAGTTGAAAACCAGCTTACACAAATTAAATCTAGTTACAATGAAGTATTAGAGCGTTTAAGGGAAATTGACAGAGTTGTTAAAACAGTTATGTAAAATAGGATAAGTGAACATCTTTGTTTGATCAACTAAGAAAAAGTGTTTCAAAAATTATAAAGAAAGTAACTTTTACGGATTTTTCACCTAAAACTATTGATAAAGTTTGTGAGCAATTAAAAGACGTTTTAATCAAAAATGAAGTTGCTGTAAAAACAGCAGATGATATTTGTAAGTTATTAACTGCTGAATTAATGAAAACAGATCATGCACGGTTTTCAAATACAAAGAATTTAATTTTGTTATCATTGAGGAAAGTTGTACTTTCCATATTATCTCCAGAACAAGAAATTGATTTAGTCCAAATGGTTGATAATTCTAAGAAGAAGAATACACCTTTAATTATTGCATTTTTTGGGGTAAACGGAGTGGGAAAAACTCTTTCTATAGCAAAAATTGGTAAATATCTCCAAGAAAGAGGTTATACTAGTGTGTTTGCAGCAGGGGACACTTATAGAGCAGGAAGTATCCAGCAAATCCAAAAACATGGAGAAAAACTTGGTATACGTGTAATTGCTCAAACCTATGGTGCAGACGCAGCTGCTGTGTCATATGATGCTATAAATCATGCCATTTCCAGAAACATTGATGTTGTTTTAATTGATACAGCTGGAAGAATTGAAACTAGTTCAAATTTAATGGCAGAATTACAGAAAATATGCAAAGTTACTGAACCAGATCTAAAAATCTTTGTAGGAGATGCGTTGACAGGAAATGCACTAATTTCACAAGTCAAACTGTTTAATGAGAAGATAGGAATTGATGCGGCAATATTAAACAAAATTGATGCAGATGTGAAAGGTGGTGCTGCTGTTTCTGTAACTCACATCAGCAAAAAACCGATCATATTCATTGGAGTTGGACAAGAGTATAAAGATTTAAAAAATTTTATTCCTGAAGAAATTATTGATAATATAATACCAATTTAAAATAATTGTAAACTTCTTTTAAATTCACACCATAATATGAAATATAATAAATAAAAAGAAAAATTAAAGAAGAAAAAAATAATTATTTTTTTGGCTTTACGTTTTTTACAATGCCGACAGCTACTGTTTGTCCCATGTCTCTTATGGCAAAACGTCCTAGTGGAGGTACATCCTCGTATTTCTCAATAACCATATCACGATTAGGAATCATTACTACTTCTGCAGTATCACCATTTTTGAGTACATCAGGATTATCAGTTTTAACTCCTTTTGTTGTTTTGGATTTCAGCTCTGCAAATCTGGTTGCAACTTGAGCTGTTCCACAGTGAATAACAGGAGTATAGCCTACGGCAATTACGGAAGGATGTCTAATTACTTGTACTGTTGCTGTAAATTGTTCTGCAATTGTTGGAGGTTTTCCTACATGACCTACAACATCTCCACGACGAACATCTTTCTTTGCTAATCCTTTACAGTTAAAGCCTATATTATCTCCTGGAATTGCTTCTGGGATTTCTTCGTGGTGCATTTCAATTGACACTACTGCTGCTTTTTTGCCTGTTGGTTGGAAAATAACTTCATCTTTTGGTTTTAAGACTCCTGTCTCAACGCGTCCAACTGGAACAGTACCAATTCCAGTGATAGTATAAACATCTTGGACAGGTAACCTTAATGGCTTATCTATTGGTTTTGGTGGAACTTCAAAAGTATCTAAAGCTTCTAGAACAGTTGGACCATCATACCAATCCATTTCTGGTGGTTTTTCATTTAAGTTATCACCTTTCATTCCACTAGCTGGAACAAATGATACCTTTTTCATGTCAAAACCAAAAAGCTTGAGGTTTCTTTCCATTTCATCTTTAATTTCATCAAAACGTTCTTTCTTATATTTAGCAAGATCCATTTTATTGACTGCAACTACTACTTGGTCAACAC
>JAEOTG010000145.1 GCA_016839985.1 Candidatus Heimdallarchaeota archaeon
CAACTCTTTATAATATAGAAAAATCATTATAAAAACCTAAAATTTCACAGCGGATTTCTCTTTTCACGAAAACGATTTAAATGAATTCTCGAAATGTTTCATGTAATGCCTTTTACACCTTTTCATTTTGGTTTCGTCGTCTTCCTTTACAGCATTTTTCCTTTTCTGGACCCTATAGCTCTTCTTATTGGTTGTGTAATTATTGATATAGAATCTTTATTTTATCTCCTTTTCAGCATTGGAGAACTTCATGGAATCATTCATAGCTTCTTAGGAATAATTATTTTCTTGCTCCCTGTTTCTTTAATAAGCTGGTTGTTTTTTCGATGGTTCAAGCTTGAAAAGTATGTAAAACCATTCAATCCATATTTCTCATTACTTTCTAGTTTTCTAGGTATATTTTCTCATGTTTTTTTTGATGCTATCATATACCCAGAAATGATGTTTCTTTTTCCTTTTACTAAAACACAAGAAATTCTTTTTGGTCTCTGGTCATCTAGAATTGATTATATAATTTTATCTGTAATGTTCTGCGTTGGAGTGATTATAATCCTCACTAGGATTTTTATTAAAAGGTACAAAAATAAAGAAGCTCAATTGACTGATGCAGATTAGATTTGATTGAAATTTTACTCTAGGATTTCGTCTGAATAGCATTTAGATAAGCGAGAATTTTCCTTTAGATTTCTAAGTTCAAATTCTTTTTTATTCCACCAACTAATAAAAGAAAGCTCTTCTGTGATAATAGGAGCGTTGATTACATCAATTGCGAAGTTAAGTAAAATACTTCCTTTTACCCTTAGGTAACCACCTATTCTTTCTTGAAAAACATAACGTGTGAAGTTATCTGAAATGATAATACTTTGATCAATATGGAAGAAATTTCCAGAAAGTAAATTACTATAATCCTGAAAGAGTATTATTTCTTTTCCAAAGTCTGAAAGGATTGAAAGATTTCCCATAGAATCTAAATAATCCTTACTTAATACCAGATAAATAACATCATACTTCTCTTGAAGAGTCTTACGTAATCTCTCATTTATATCTAGATTTTGATACATTATCAAAAGTTCTTCTTTTGTTTTATTTTGAAAAGAACACTCATAAGGAGGGAGAAGTTCATATTCTTTGATTAAACCAAAGCCTGCAGAAATAAAGAAATAATCTACTTTAATTTTCTTTCGCAGAAGATCAACAGCTTTATTGACAAATCTAACTTGTTCACCAATATACAAATCTCTTGCATATTTTAGCTCTTTTGAGAATTTTTTTTTGCTTGTTCTCTTAACTCATCTGTTTTTAATTCTTCACAAGTAGGTTGATTTAATCTAGAAATTGATTTCATCTTGCTACAAGATTCTATCACTAGCATTCTAGGAAGTTTAAGCTGTTTTCGCATAGAAACACCTTGAGAATAATCAAGCTATATTTTAATATACTATGAAAAAAATCCTATATATACTCCGCAAGAAAAAAACAGGGTTTACTATGACAAGAGAGCTTATTCAATTTGCTTTACATGAATTTGAAAATCAAGAAAACAGCATACAAAACATCTATGAAAACCGATTGTGTAGCTTCTGTGGAGCATGTATTCTTATTTGCCCAGTAAATGCAATAGAATATCATGATACACGAATTGTAATAAATGATTTATGCACTAATTGCGGGGATTGTTTAGCGATTTGTGCCCAAAATCAGAAAGAGAGATATCAAACAAAATTATTAGAAAAAGAATCGAATAGGAAAATAAAACAATATTTATCGAAGTTCAAGTCAATACCTTTTGGTTTTTTCATAAATCTATATAATTGTAAAGCAATTAAAAAGGAGATTCTAAAACAAGCAATGGTAGGAGGAGCAACACTAGCAATTCTATCTTGTGCTTTGGAAGAGAAAGAAGTTGACAAACTGATTGTAACTGAATTTGTTGTGAACAAGCAGTTTCCCTCAGCTGTTTCAACCAGTTCTTATGAACGATTATTAGAGTCGGGTGGTAGTAAATATCTACCTACTATGTCACTAGAATTACTGAAAGATATATCAAAAGATGAGAAAGTTGACTCATGTATAATTACAACACTCCCATGTCAAGCTTATGTTTTAGAAAAACTCAGAAAACAAAAAGAAACTGAGGATTTAGTAAAAAAAATCAAATATGTAATTACACTCTTCTGTGGGAGTGGATTACCTACTAGAGAAGATGTAGAGGTTTTTCTTAAGGAAAAGAAAATAGAAACTAAACTAGAGGATTTGAAAATTTATAGAGAAAAAAGAAAGAAATTATGGAGAATAAATCCGCAAAATGAAGAGAGGTATATTTACTATACAGAAGATGGAATCGAATATGATTTCTCATCAAAGCAGATTTTAAGAACCAAAAGATTACCTAATTGTAGTTCGATTTGCCCAGACTATACAGGGATTCATTCGGACATATCTATAGGTGGCTCTAATATTTCCAGAAATATAATAGTAACTCGAACAGAAAAAGGAGAAGAGTTAGTAAAAAAGGCTATATCAAGAGGGTATCTGAAAGATTTAAAGAAATTTAATTTTCTAGAGAGAATTATAATTAAATTTATGGGGAACAATAAGAGAAAAACAAATAGAGAGTATTATAAAAATCGTTTCACAAATAGATGATTGTATAGTCATTTAATTATATGAATAAGAAAAGAATTATATAACCAGAAAAATTACAAAGAACAGCAAATGGCAACTGCAGAAGTCGGACTAATCATATTGGAATTAGGAAGTATATTAGTGGTAGGATTCGTCGGCGCTTATCTTCTTAAAAAAATACAAGTTCCTCAAGTTCTTGGATTTATTTTAATGGG
>JAEOTG010000146.1 GCA_016839985.1 Candidatus Heimdallarchaeota archaeon
ACTGTTTCCTTATAAGAAAATGAAAATCCCACAGAAGAAAATCATTCAATCTGTTCTTTTTTCTACTCAACCAATGCTAGTAAGCTCCCAGATTGGTGTTGGAAAAACAGCTGCAATTCTTACAGCTCTACTTGCACTAAAAAAACCAGATGAAAAAATAGTTATCTTTGTTAGAACTAAAGCTCAAATTAATGTATTTCTTAGAGAATTATCAAATATCTACAAACAAATAACACAACATTGGGATATGCTTAGTAGTCAGTTTCAGAATTTTCCTGTGTTTATCCCTTTTTTGGGAAAAAATGAATTATGCTTAAAAGCAAAAAAAGGCTACCCAAGTGAGATATATACACATATTTGCAACTTAACTCGATGCCCATTAAAAACAAAAACACAGAGAGTTACAAAGGAAGATATTTTAGAATCAGTAAAGAATCTATTTTATTCTTTTTCGAATTTAATCTCAAAAGAAGATATTCTTGATAACTTGAATTCTGAAAACTATTGTCCATATTTCTTTTCCTATTTTCTTCTACAAAAAGCAGATGTCATTGTAACTTCTTACCCTTTCTTAGAAAACAAAACTCTCTTTACTAGACTATTTTACAGTATTGGAATTCCATTAAATAAAATACTAATTGGAATAGATGAAGCTCATAATTTGTATCAACCTATCAGCCAGGAAATAAATAAAACATTTGTTGAAAACGCATTGAACGAATTTCCTCATGAAGTTTTTTCTCGGTTGGTTGAATTAACTGAAAAAAAGCAAGTAATTCAGAGTAATTTTGTAGAACAAGATTTGAAAGGATTAGAAGAAGATTTGTTCAGTTTACTACAATCACAGATAATGACTAACAGATTACCTGCAATGAATGCTTATTTAGTATATCATTTCTTAATGTCGTCACTCAATAAAACTCTAGTTTCTGATATGCAAAAGATTTCAATAGTTAATATTAAACCTTCAGAAATTTTATCTAAATTCAAAGATACAAAAAGACTTGCTCTAATGTCAGGATCCTTTGAACCTATACGTTCTTTTCAACAAATTTTCAATTTACCAAACTCAAGAATCTTAAGAGTCTTCCCTCCTAAAGAGGAAGTTGAAGGAAGATATTTTGCTTTATGTAATCAGAAATTAAATGCAAAATACGAAAATAGAACTGATGAATATTATATCTTAATTAGTAGCACTATCCAGAATTTGTTTGACGTAATTGATGGACATACTCTAGTATTTGCTCCGAGCTATAAATATATTGAAAAAATAGAAGAAATAGGAGTTCTAAAACCTGATATTGTTGAAACGCAAGATATGGATATTACAACACTTCAAGCCATAGTTTCATCTTCAGATACGAAAAAACTAATTCTTTGTGTAACTGGAGCTAAAATTGCAGAAGGAATTGAATTTACTATTCAAAATAGAAGCCTAATAAAAGCAATCATAGTGTGTGCTTTACCATATCCTCCACCATCCGAAGAAAGCAAATTAATTTATGAGGATCTTCTATCACAATTTGGACCTCAAATTGCTAGAGAATTTACTGTAGTTATTCCAATGGCTCAAAAATTAGCTCAAAGCTTTGGTAGGGCAATTAGGAACAAGGGTGATAAAGCTGTTCATATATTGTTAGACCCAAGAGGTACCAAGTTCACTAAGGACTTTAATTTTGAAAGACATAAGTCTGTCAAAACATTAAAAGGAAAAATAACACAATTTTTTAAGAATTAATCAATTTCTTTTATCTATATCAAATCAAAGTTTCTAACAGTGATAATGCCATAAACATCTATTCCTGTATGGCAGGTAATTATGAATCCAACATAGAACTCCTCGATTCTTTTTATTTTAGGAGTTTCTATCTCTTCTATTATTCTATTGAACATTTTTTGATTTTCTCTTGGTTTGGTGTTTGCTCTCCACACAAATATTTCATCATCATCTTTATAGTAATTTTTCAGTAGTGATGTTAGCTTCTTTATTGTTCTTTCAAATCCAACTTCTTTATCTATTAAACCAAGTTCTCCATCAACTAGAGAAAATATAGGGTATGCATGAATTATATCAGCTAAAAGGTATCTCAATCTACTTATTCTTCCTCCCTCATAGAGCTTCTTCAAATCAGATACCGTAAGTAATGCATGAATATCATTATCTCTGAATTCGTCTAATTTTTCTATTAATTCTGTAATTGATAATCCTTCTTTTACTAACTGTGCAGCTTTTATTGCGATTGTTCCTAATACTATAGAAACACCTTTTGAATCATATATCTTGATCTCAGGAGCATCGGGATTTTGTTTCTTGTATTGTTTAGCAATTGTTGTACTTGCACTATAAAATCCTGAAAGTTTCTCACTAACATTCACGATTAAAAGAAAATCAAAATCCTTATTTCGTTCAATAACTTCCCAAATTATTTGTTTAGATGGAACGCTTGTATAGGATCTCTTTGATTTGTCTATTTTATCATAATATTTATGCGGATCAATACAACCATCATCTAGAATCTCTTCTTCATCTATTACAACATTAGCTGGAATTATGTCTATGTCATATTTTACAGCTAACTCAGGAGTTAGATTCGAAGTCGAGTCTGTTATTATTTTTATTCGCACATTCTAGCAATATATAGCTAAATTAAAAAATTTTGGTTTTTTTACGAAAAATTTAGAAAGATACTTACTATACACCGTTGTGAAACGAAAACTAGCTCATTGGTTGAAAGTTGCAACAGTCGTTATAGGATGGGCATTAACTCCAGTAATTGGTGAATATTTAATTGATTTAAAAAAGGAATTATCTCCCTATCAATTATCCTTCTTCAGATATTTTATAGCAGCTGTTGTTCTTTATTTCTTACTAATATTTCATTCAAAAGTAAAAAACGTAGATATCTGGAATTCTCTGAAGAATAACTGGTTAAAATATATTATAGTTGCAATTTTTTCTGCTTTTATGCCTGTTTTACTTTTTCTAGCAGTGAGAGATACTTCAGCTTCAACTGCTTCATTTCTTTTAAACGCAAATGTAGTTATTATACCTATATTAGCTTATTTTATTCTAAAAGAAAAAATCAAAAAAATGTATGCTTTAGGAATATCTCTGTCAATGATAGGTTTATTTTTTGTGATTTTTGATAAATATCTCTTTAATTTAAGTGAGTTTCCAATTGGATCATTAATTGGAAATCTTCTAGCTTTTGGATCAGGTTTTTTTTGGGCGCTCTATACTATTTTTCTTAAGAAATTTTTCTCTAAAGAAAATCCTTTGCTTGTAACTTTTCTAAGCTTATTATTAGGATCTATTATTTTGGTTTTTTTTGCTTTTCTAATTCCTCCCAAGACAATGTCAATTAGTGTTCTTGGGGCGTTCTTAATAATAGTTATAGCAGTTCTATCTACTGCTCTTGCATATAGTTTCTGGTTATCCTTGTTACAGTATCTAACCGCAACAGAAACTGGGATAATTCAAACATTGGTACCTATTTCTTCTGTTATAATAGCGATTATATTCTTAGGAGAAACAATAACATGGATTTTTGGTATAGGAGCAGTCTTTATTTTAGTGGGTATTTTCTTAGTAGAAATGAAAAGGAGTAAGGATCTAATTATTCAAACTGTGAATGTTGAATAACTCTTTAATTTTTTGTTAGAGAGAAACATTTTTTGAATAGTTTGAGATTATA
>JAEOTG010000147.1 GCA_016839985.1 Candidatus Heimdallarchaeota archaeon
ATATAGGTCTCATAATCATATATTTTTACATTGATTACAGCCTTCATAATTTTACAATTTTTTTTTATCATATGAACTTTGCCTTTTTTGGATATAGAAGCGAAAATCTAAATCTGAAACAAAAAATAAATACCCAAAGCTAAGTAGTGCAAGAAGGGGAAAATACTTTGATTTTTCACTCCTAATGTTAACAATTACGAAATCTCGTTTAGAGAAACGAGAACAATAAGCTAAAGAAGTTGATTTTATGAAAATGAAAAAAATAAAATACAAAATAATCATTTGTTTAAGTGTAATCTTTATTTGTTTTTTAATAAGTGCATCTTCTTTGAGTACACTTAATGCACAAATGCCTGTAAATGAAGAATTAAATCATTTCAGTACGAATTCCTTTAACAGATTTATTTGGAAATGGAATACAACTGAAGTTGTTTCTACTGAAAGTACAATGAATTCAAGATCTCCTGCTCAAACTGTGGATTCTGTTGGCAATATTCATTTAGCTTGGGAAGATGTAACAGAATATGCTAGTTCGGGTTCTGATAAAGATATTTTTTATAAAAGATGGGAATCATCATCAAAAACATGGATTACAACAGAAGTTATTTCCACAGAGAGTGATCAAGCTTCTTTATATTCTTCTCTTACAGTTGATACTGCTGGTAATGTTCATGTAGTGTGGAATGATTGGTCTTCTTATGGAGGAAGTGGTTCAGATTACGATATTTTTTACAAACGTTGGGATATAAATTCTCTAGGTTGGACAATTACAGAAGTGGTGTCTAAAGATAGTACAGGTTCTTCTAATGAACCTTTTCTTAGAACTGATAAAGTAGGAAATATTCATGTATGTTGGCATGATCAAACTAATTATGCAGAAGCTGGTACAGATTGGGATATCTTCTACAAAGTTTTTATTGGTCCTCCTCTTGCTCCTAAATTAGCTTTCATTGTTCCCAATCCTTCTGAAATAAATACTGTGAATCTAAATTGGAATGATGTAATAGGAGCAACTTCTTATTACATATATCGATCCATGTCATACATATGGTCACTAAAAGATATTTCATCTATTACTGAAGTGACTTCTAGCTCTTATATTGATACTTTGCCATCTGAAGGAATCTACTATTATGTTGTTGTAGCTAGTAACTTTGTAGGGAAAAGTACGCATTCCAATTGTCAGTATATTGAATTTGAGCTTCCTCACGTACAAGAATTTGTCATTATCTCAAGCTTGATACTAGGTACCTTTGTAATCTCACTTGTAATTCTAAGAAATAGTAGAAAAAAATCTAAAATGAAATAGTTTAACTAGTTCTTCATTTTTTTAGTTCTTCTTTTTGAAATAAAAACTGCTTCTTTCGTGTTTTTCTTCTTAACTTAAATAGTGCAAAAGAAATGGGTAAAACCATGAATAGAATCCAAGAATTTAATCTATGGTATTCAGGAATTACTAATGCATCTACTGAGAAAATATGAACAGCACACCAATCTCCCCAATTTCCTGTTTCATCTTTTGCTCTTACTTTCCAATAATATAAATCATTGTTTAAAGGTGTAATAACTGTATAGAAAGCATTGATTGTTGTTGTAATTATATTAGGGGTTAAGAAATCAACTTCATCAGCGACAATAACTTCATATTCTACAGCTCCTGTTATAGGATCCCAGATTAACATTGGAGTGTTATCATCTATTGTTGATCCATGAGAAGGAGAGATTAAATTTGGTTCTTCAGGTCCTATTGTATCGATTATAAAATTTATACTTGGACACCAACTCCCCCAATTTCCTGCTTCATCTTTTGCTCTTACACGCCAGAAATATAGTCCATCTGACAAAGCTGTTAAACTTGTGTAATTTGCATATGCAGTTGTAGCATTTATTATTAGTGAAGTAAATGTATCTGATGTGTCAATTTGGATTTGATATTCAATTGCATCTAGTATGTTATCCCATTCAAAAAACGTATATATATCATTTGTAGAACTACCATCTATAGGATTTATAAGAGTTGGTTCAATTGGTGCTACTGTATCAATTATAAAATGCCTAGTTGTCCAACTCCCCCAATTATCTACATCGTCTTTTGCTCTAACTCTCCAATACCAATCACCGATAGTATCAAGGAAAACATTGACCATTGTATTGGTAGTATATGCATTAATACTTGGTGAAGAGAAACTGTCAGATTGCTCTAATTGATAATTATATTGAATAGCATCTTGAACAGGAAGCCATTCAAGGTCAATTGATTTGAAATTAATCGAAGCATTATCTGGTAAATAAACCAGTGTTGGTGCATCTGGTGGTGTAGAATCAACTGTAAAGTTCCAAATACTACTCCAAGGTCCTTGATTCTGTGCCATATCTTCTCCTCTTACTCTCCAGTAATGAACACCATCTGACAGTATTGGTGTATTTGCGATATATGATTCACCTACATCCATGTAAACTTCAAGGTTTGTCATACCAATATCCTCAGCAATTTGCAAATCATAGTGTTCTCCTGCTCCTACAGTAGTAGTCCAGTTTAAACTCGGTGTTGAATCATTTATTTTAACTCCATCTGAGGGTGAGAGTAAAACTGGTGCTTCATCAGGTGCTATTGTATCAATATAAAAAATCCATGCAGCTGACCATGAAGACCAAATTGAACCTTCCAAACCTCTTACATGCCAATAATAAGCCCCATCTGATAAAGCAATAGAAGATAGATAATTAACATACACTGGGTTAGTTGTAACAATGTTATTTTCATCAATTACTAATGAAGTAAATCCGTCATCTGTAGCTACTTGAAGATGATATTGAGATGCAGCTGTTTTATACCATAAGAAACTAGGTTCATTCTCATTTATGTATCCTCCATTACCTGGGAAAATTAATGTTGGGGTTTCTGCAGCTCTTACATCAATGCTACTAGATATTGTTACAGATAAAAATAGAAGTAGCAGATAAAAACTTAAAAATAATTTTAAATTCGATATTATTTTATGTTGTTTAAATAATTTTTTTATCATTTACGTCCACTCGTTGTAAATAGAATCTTATTATATAATTCTTTTTACTTAAAAAACTTTATTCAAGATTTTTCACTTTAAAGAAAATCAATCTTCAGAAACTAGGGACTTCTCTTTAGTTTTTCTTTTAGGGAACCATTTAGGAAACCATGGAACCATGGCACTGACTTCATCCATAACTTGTTTGTAATGAGGTCTTCTTTCAAGTGAACGTACATCCATAAGCCATGCACTGAAACGAAGGAAAATAACCATTACTGCAGGTCCAACAAAAACAAGAGCTGGATGTGTTTTATGTAAACCCGCTGCGATACCGAAAAACATCATGGAAATCCAGAATAAAACCTCTCCAAAATAATTTGGATATCTTCAACATGATAGTACTGATTTTGCAAGGTTTAAAAAAAAAGAAAAAAATGTTTTTCTTCTCTGAATATTATAACGCTCTCACTTTTTTCCAGTCTCTAATTAAGAAGAAACCATAGATTCCTACCATACTTATATGAAGAACATTAACAATCCATAACCAAACATTTGCTAGTAGAGGTGGTCCTCTAATAAACATCACAAGTAAATGTGTTAAAACCATCAAAAAGTAACAAACAGTTAGCATGAGTATGATTGCTTCTCTTGTTTGAGAAAGTTCGGAGTTTCTAGCCCAGAAGGTTAGGATGCCTACTCCTAAAACCAAGAAACCAAAAAATCGTACCATTAGATAACCATCCTGATCAGAGGAAAAACCGAGAAGTTCGTACAAGAATTGTGGTGCAGAGATGAATGCTATACCAAAACCACTAGCAGCAACAGCAGTAATCCAAAAGAATAATTTAGGTTCTAATTCTATTTTCATATTTACCATATCCTAGTTTAATTTCATTTTGTAAAGTAATCTTGAGAATTACAATACAAACTGTTAAAACCTAAAAGGTTACTTATAAAACTTATTTAGGAAAGAGCTTAATTGCAAATGTAAATTCACAATTTTTTTTTATCATATGAACTTTGCCTTTTTTAGACATAGAAGCGAAAATCCAAATCTGAAATAAATAGTAAATATCTAATGGGAGTTAGAATAAAAAAGGGAAAAAGTTTTTATTTTTAACTC
>JAEOTG010000148.1 GCA_016839985.1 Candidatus Heimdallarchaeota archaeon
CCTCTACAATGTTTCAGAATTCACTGGTGTTATTAGATCTAATCACATATACAATAGCAATAACTTCGGAATAAGGATAATAGATAGTTCTAATCTATTAATATTGGACAATACGATAATTAACCATTATCAATCTGGTATCGCAATTAACGTTAGTCCTTATACTAATATTGAAAATAATACAGTAGTTGGTACTGGTTTGGGAACAGGAGGAGCATGCATCGCTATTGAATCTTCAGCTTTTACATCTTTGGTTAATAATACTTGCAGTGTTGGAGCAACCGAAGGGATTTTTTTGACCAATTCACCTAATTCTCTAATTAAAAACAACTATTGTCTTGATAACAGACAAAATGGAATATGGCTGTATGATTATTCTAGTGATTCTTTGATTTTTAATAACACGTTGATTGGGAATGTAAGGGGTATAAACGTGTGGGAAGCTTATCGCACCAAGGTATATAATAATACTTGTATAGAAAATGATTATGGATTAAATATATACAAATCAAATTTCATTCAAGTTAAGCATAATGTTTTAGATTCAAACTATAAAAACGGTATAACTTTAGGAGTTAGTTCAATCAGCTGTGAGATTATTTTCAATAATATCACTGAAAATTCATTATATGGAGCTACTGTTGCAGAAAGCTCTGAATATAATATATTTCACCATAACAATTTCATCGACAACAACATCATCAATAGCAACATTCTAGGATTGAGTCAAGCACTTGATGATGGTAAAAAAACTATGTGGTATGATGAAGATTCAGAGCAAGGTAACTACTGGTCTGACAGAAAGAAAAGAGTCTATAAAATTGACGGTGAATCTAATTCAGAAGATCTTTACCCTCTTAAGAAACCGGTTAGTAATACTACAATAATTAGAAAAACAAACTCACTACAGCTATGGATTGTTTTTACTTCCATTATAGTTATAGCTAATATTTGGATAAAGAGAAGATTGATTTTTAGTATAAAGATTCCTTAGCATCATATTAGGTTTTTTTGGAGAAAAAGACATAAGTGGATATTCTGTAGCTGGATATTTAGCCCACAGATATTTGATTTCATTCTCCGTTAATTTTCTTCCTATTAACCTTAGAAGAAACCTAACATCCGGATTGATTTCACAGTTTTCTAGCTCAGAAGAGAAGAGTGCAGCTTTGTGAACTTCTACATCTTTGACTTCCATAGGAATGCTTGGAATTTCATAGAAGTTTGTGGAATAGAAATGCTCTTCTAGTTCGAATATTAGATATCCTTTTGGTTCAACTATTTCCATGAAACTGGTTCGTCCAATAGATCCTGGATAAAACACTTTGTTATTTTGTAACGTTTGAGATCTATGTATATGACCACTAACCACGAATTTGATAGTGCTTGGAAGGTGATAAGTTAGGAGTGTATCAGGTCTATTTGTAAAAATATGATTATGGGGACCAAAAGAAGCACCATCAAACAATTGGTGACAGAGAATTATAATTTTCTTCGATGGATTGTTTTTAGCAAATCTAGATATTTTGTTCATAACTGAAACTGGATCGTTTGAATAAGGAAAACCAATAATAGTTATGTCATCCATTTCAATGATTGAGTAAGTATTAAGGAAGTGAACATTTTTTCGAAAATAACTTAACAACGTGTCAGGAAGATAAGAGCGATCATGATTCCCAGGGATTGCTACAAAGTTGATTCCATCATCAGAAAGTCTAGCAATTAGATTGAATGCTTTAGCAATAAATTTCTTTTTTGGTTTAGATTTGTTAAAAAAATCCCCGCCATGAAGAATTAAGTCTACTTTCTCTCTTCTCGCAATCTTTA
Source organism: Candidatus Heimdallarchaeota archaeon (assembly GCA_016839985.1). Lineage (GTDB taxonomy): Archaea > Asgardarchaeota > Heimdallarchaeia > Heimdallarchaeales > Heimdallarchaeaceae > UBA460. The sequence goes on from JAEOTG010000148.1 coordinate 1,828, forward strand.
ACAGATTTTCAAAAGAATCAAAGAAATGTTGAGTTATGAGGTTTTTAGCTTGAGCTGTCCTTCCATAAATGTATCCAAAATGACTGTCAGCTGTTGCTAGAATTCGCATTGCTCATTCCATACTTTGCACATTAGTTAGAAATTCATTAAGAAGTTAATATATAAACAAATAAAACTGAAACAAGGTTTTCCAATAAGTTCCAATAATCTCGAACAACGTATGTTCGAGTTTCCTCAAACATATTTTATATATATTATAAATAGGATAGTTAACATTAGAAACATTTTTGGGGGTTCAAAAATGAAAAGTAAAAAAATGCTAACTTTAGGAGTTATTCTCCTTTTTGGAATAAGCATGCTAGGTATAGGAAATTTCTTCTTGACAACTGCAGGTTCCACTACACCTACATTAAATATGGTTGCCCCTTATAATAGTGGCATAATTTTAGATGGTTATAATTGGGATTGGAATATGGCAGATGAAAGAATTTTTGATATCACTGATATCAGTAATGAACTAAATTTCTTACCTGTTATAATTAACTTCGCTCACAATGATACACACCTTTTCTTCTATATGTACATACCAGCAATTCATGGTCATGTTAAAGGAGCTGATTTACACTTCTTTGGAAATGGTCAAAATGATGGCATTCATATGGCTGCTATCTACGATTATTATCATGATCTTGCATATGATGTTGCTACTGCACCACAGCTTGATACTGATGTTGGCGGTTATGAAAACGTATATGCATATTTGAACTATAATGATAGCTTCGGTACTTGGTTTGAAGGTGCTAAAGAATTACGTTCAGGAGACAGTGCAGGAAAAGACATATGGTTAAACAGTGGAGATCCTATTGCTGTTGAGATAGATGCCTGGATTGGAATTTATCCTGATAGTGGAGAACCAAATTATCGTTCCAAACCTCAATATATTCGTCTTGACATTGATCATTATGAAGCAAAAACACTTGATATAGATCCTACTAGTTCAGGAAATGGTCTAGATTGGGTTGAAGGACAAGACTATGAAGCTCCTTACATTGAAAGTACTGTCACTATAGATGGAGTAGCTGATGAGACTGCTTGGACTGACGCCATGAAATATGATATTACTCTTTCTTTCTTCAATTGGAGCTCAGGACATTGGGATCCTACCGACTCTATTGATGTAAAATTCAGAGTTTTCCATGATGGTGTTAATTTCTATTTCTTCTTAGAATTATATGACGAATTAGAAACCGATACTGATTTCGTTGGATATGCAATAGGTGATGGAGCTGATATGCTGAACTTAACAGATGGTACAGATTTTATAATGTTAGGAAGTGAATATGTTGATGGTTTCCTTCCAAGTGATTATAGTGAACCTATCGGTGATGAATCAGTTGGAGGTTCTTGTAATGGTGAAGGTAATGTTACTTACTCAGATAATCATCGAAAAGTAGAATTCTGTAAACCTTTAGAACCAAATGATCCTTTAGGAAGAGATTGGAATTTTGAAGTTGGAAAATATTTATACTTACACATACTCTTAGCTCAAAATTCAGATGTAGGTGGTCCTAATTATTTCGACATAGAAGATAAGGATGGAAAGCCACATTTCGTAGTACATCCAATTAAGCTGTTAAGTTTAGGAGAAAATCCGACAGGAGACAATAATGGTAATACTTTCACATTAGGATTAGATGTGAGTAGCCTATTGATTATTGTAGCTGTTTTATCTCCTGTAATGGCAATTGTTTATCTAAGAAGGAAAAAATAAACATCTTTCTTTTTCTTTTTTTGTAATTTCAGTTACTTTAAGATTACAAATCACAACGATTATGGAGTAGATATTATTATAATCTTTCTGTTTTGAGAATTATTCCACATCTTGATTTAAGACAATATCTTGTTTTTGAATAAATTCGTTCCATCGGAGTAACTGACTATAGAACTTTGATTGTTGTCGATTGATTTTCTCTGCAAGCTGAACTAATCCTTCTTCATCTGCCATGTCTCTTGCTTCTTCTATAAGAGCTTTGGCTTTCTTTAAATCTACATCAGCTAAAGAATAGATGGTTTTTAACCAGATAGTATGAAGCCTAATGTTCTTCACTTCTAATCTTAGAATATATGATAAAGATTTTTGTTTGTTAGCTATTTCCTCCAATTTGTCTGTATGCTTTTCAAGCTCATCCAATACTTCTTTTTCCCCTGAAATGCTGAATTCATTCATTAATAATTCACAAAGATTAATTAGTGCAACAATTATTAGCTCTTGATCTATAATCTTTCCTTCCCATATTTCTTTTACTACTTCTTCCAATACAATTAAGGCTTGCATCCAATTCTTGGGTCGTGAACTAGCTTTCAAAATTATTGCTTTTGCTGCTTGATAATATTTACTGTTAAGTTTTGATGGATATTTTTCAGTTATCTCTTCTAATTCCTCTAAATATTGATAACTCATTTCTTCCTGGTTTTTTTCTACTAATAACTGAATTACATGAAAGAGACTTTGAATTACAAAGAATCCAATACCTGATATTTTTTTACCTAAATCTAGACTTTTTCTGAAATAATCCAAAGAAAGATAATACTCTCCTTGGATTTGGTAAATTTTACCCATAATAAAGAAAATCAACCTATTCAATAGTTCATTTGTGAAATCACTATAGTTTTCCAAAATATCTTGACATATTCTTAATGCATGATTATATTGTCCAGCAACAAGAAGACACCTAGCTAAATTTGTTTTATGCTGATAGATTCGATGTTTGCTTCCAATCTTTGTGAACATTGTAACTGCTTGTTGTCTTAATTCAATTGCTCTGTCTATATTCCCTTCAAAACGTTCTATAATGCTTTCTGCTGTTAATAGAACCCCTATTCTATCCGGATCCACAATTTTTTTTCTAAGTCTAGGAATTATTCTTTTCCAAATTGATATTGCCTTACTTATTTCTCCTCGACCATAATATCTGTTAGCTTTTCGAGTTTCCAGCCACTCATATGGTGTATTCAACTTTTTTTGTTTCTTTATTACTTCTTCTGCTTCATCTGTAAGTTTCTTAACTACATCGCCTCTGCCTACTATTTCTGCATACTCAGCTCCATAACTACAACTCCATGCTATCAGATAATCGTTTTTCATCCTTTTTGCTAATTCAATCATTTCTAAGTACAATTCGAAAATCTGTTGAATAGTACGCTTGCCCCAAAGTGTTAAAGTTTTGAATTTATAAATTGCAAAAAGAAGATACTCATCATTTAATTTTCTAGCTAGTTCTAGACATTTCTCGATTACTTCTTCTGCTATGTTGAGTTCGCCTGTGATTTTATGATTCAATGCCTTATATACTAGAAACCAAGCTTCTCTTAAGATAAATACATCATCAGAAGTTTTGAGCTCTTTAATTACATCTAAACCTCTTTCAGAGTTTTTGATTCCTTCATCATGAAATCCAAGTTCAGTTAAATATATACTCTTTAAAAACAAAGCATCAAGCCAAATTAGCTTATTGTCTACTTTCTCCCACACTGGTAAAATCTTTTCTAAAATATCTAACCCTTCTTCCCATTTATCTGTATCAAATAATAATTTAATTCTAAGCAATTTAGCTCTATGAGATTCGTTTGTAGTAATATTTTCTCTTTTTTCAAATTTTGCTAGTCTAATTGTAGCTTCATCTAATTTCATGTGTCTTAGTAATTCTTCAATTTCAAGTAAAGTAGTATAATTACCACTAAACATACAAAATATGGATTCTCTCTACTATTATTAAACATTATCAAGAAAAGAGAAATATTACTTTTTTGTGAGCTTTTCGATCTTCTTGATTTCTTTATCTTTTACTATTATTTCTCTTTCTAATTCATCTACTTTTGCTTCAAAAATATCTAGTTTCCTCTCTCTTGTTGAAGATCGTTCTCTGCTTGCTAATTCTGCTTCCATAAGGTAAAGAAGTGTCTGTTGTTGATTCGATTCATATCCTGCGTCAAGGATACTATCAACATCTTCTTTCAACATTGCTAGAAGTTCCTTTGTTGATAAATCATCTGAGGAATGTAAATAATCGATATTGATTGTTTTTATAATAAGGTTGAGTATGTGAAATTTCAGTGTCGAATTATTAGCTGCAATCTTCTGAAATTCTGCAATAGTCCTCTGCAATTCTTGTGATGCCAATAAAGCTATTTCATTTGGTGTAATCTTAGTCCAACTAAAAGCGTCATATTCTGGTAAATCTAGATCTTCAAGTATTTTTTTTTGTTCTGGGGAAAGATCTTTACCTTTTTGAAGTGCTTTCACTTTTTCTTCTAATTCTTTCAATTTCTTCTTCTTACGTTCATAATATGCCTTTTGTCTAGCATATTTGTCTTCCTTAGGGTACTTTCTGGGTCTTCCACCTTTACTCTTTGCTTCAGGCATTATTTTTACACATGGGAATATTCTCACAGATTATTTTAAATCTTTTGTATTTATACATAA
>JAEOTG010000149.1 GCA_016839985.1 Candidatus Heimdallarchaeota archaeon
AGGAAGAATTATTGTTCCTCAATTAGATGTAAGTGAAGAAGATTCCAGAGATAAACTGTTTAAGAATGTATCGAGTTTTCTCGATAAGCTTGATATTTTAATTAATAACGCTGGTATTATTTCAGGAAATTTAGAAAACAGTCCACCTTTTGGAGAGTTACATAATGAAGATATGACTAATGTTTTTCTTATTAATTCTATTTCTCCAGTGTATATGGCTGAAAAATTTATAGCATTGCTAAAGAGAAGCAACAAACCTAAAATCATCAATATATCCTCAATTAGTGGATCTATTTCAAAAAGAACTAGAGGTGGAGGATATAGTTATAGTGCAAGTAAAACTGCGTTAAATATGTTTACTAAAAACTTGTCTAATGATTTAAGAGAAGATAGAATTATAGTCGTTGCACTCCATCCCGGATGGGTAAAAACAGGTTTTCCTTATACAGAAAATGCTCCTCTCATGCCAGAAGAAACAGTTAAAGGAATGATAAATGTTATTGATTCCTTAGAAATGGGAGAATCTGGGAAATTCATTGATTGGCAAGGAAATGAACAACCCTGGTAGTTTAACAATAAACAAATAAGATTTTAATTCCAATTGATACTGTGTTCTAAATGTCGTATGAGTTTAAGATTGAGGAATACAATCCAGAGTGGGAAGAATGGTTCGCTCAATTAAGAAAATACTTTGAAAATCATTTATCTAATTTAGTAATTCGTATCGAGCATGTTGGAAGCACATCTATACCTAACATGGTAGCAAAACCAATTATTGATATGGATATAGTAATAGAAGAAGGGAGTTTTAAAGAAGTTAAAATCAAACTTGAAGAAATAGGATATTTTCATCAAGGAGATTTAGGCATAGAAGAAAGAGAAGCGTTCAAATTACTTAATGAGGATCTAAAGCAGTCTCTACCTCCTCACCATCTATATGTGTGTAGTCAAGATAGCAAAGAGTTAAAGCGTCACCTCATTTTTAGAGAATTTCTACGAAATAATCCTAAAGAGCTTAACAAATTTTGCATAATAAAAAACAAGCTCTATAAGAAATTTCCAAATGATATAGAAGCATATATTGAAGGTAAAGATTTTGCAGTTAAAAGAATTATAAGAAAGGCTTTGATAGAACAAGCTAACATTTAGTAAGCTTAATAAATAAACATTTTTTTCTTCGTACATGAAAGTAGTATTTATTGGTCATGGTTCCTCAGGCTGGACTGCTGCCACAACACTTCGTGCATGGGACAGAGCTGCTGAAATAACTGTTATTGATAAGAAAGATTACGATGCTTATCACCCTTGTGCAATGCCTTATGCAATTGGTGGTTTATGGGAAGATGAAAGTCCCTTAATTGAATCTATGAATTATCAAATGATGAAAATTGATTTTTTACGTCGTCATGAAGCTCTAAAAATTGATCGTCAGAATAGAAAAGTAACAGCTAAAAATCTTGAAAACGAAGAAATTATTGATGTTGAATATGATTATCTAGTAATCTGTACTGGCTCAAAAGCTAAAACTCCACCTTTACCTGGAATAGATGGTAAAAATGTTTATGCTCTAAAGTGGATTGAAGATTCAGCAAAAATTCGTGAGGCAGCTGCTAATGCATCCAAAGTAGCTGTTGTTGGAGCATCAGCTATTGGTCTTGAAGTTGCAACAGAATTAGCTCATAAAGGTATAGAAACTGTTGTTCTTGCTAGATCAAGAATAATGCGTCTTCTTATTGATCCAGACTATGCTAATGAAACAGTGAAATTATTAGAAGAAAAACTGCCTAAATTAAAAATCCTAGTTGGATTAGGTATAAATGAAATCGTTCTTGATGAAAATGGAATGGCAACTAAGGTAACTACAGACCAAGGAGATTTTGAGTGCGACTTCGTTGTTAATGCAACAGGTGTTCAACCAGAAGTAACTTTAGCCAAAGAAGCTGGTTTGGAAATTGGTGAATCTTGGGCTATTGTTACAGATAACGAACTCAAAACCTCAGATCCGAATATACTTGCAGTTGGGGATTGCGCTGAAACAACACACTTAGTCTCTAAAAAGCCTATTAATTCTGCAATTGCAACTTGTTGTGTAAGAATGGCTAGAGTAGCCGCAATGACTATTGCTAGACCAGGAACTTTGAAATTTCCAGGTACAATGAACAATTTTATTGTACCATATGTAGACCTAAGAGTAGGATCTGTTGGTCTTATTAAGAAAGCAGCAGAGGATGCGGGTTTCGAAGTAGTTTCAGCTAAAATAAAAACACATAATAAACCTCCATATATGCCCGATGCTGAAGAGCTTTACTTCAAAATTCTTGTTGACAAAAATACTGGCAAACTTCTTGGGGCTCAAGCAATTGGTCCTGATTCAATTACAGATAACTTGAATGTTGTATCAATGGGTTTACAAAGTGAGATGACTTTTCAAGAATTACTGGAAGCTGATTTGTGTTATGCTCCAGCTGTAAATGAGACAATTTATCCTGTTACTCAAGCTTTAGAAATGATTTCAAGAAAAATGCTAAGAAGACAAAAATAACTTCTGAAAAATGATGAGTGATTAAAACTCATCTTTAATTTTCTTTTCTAATAACTGTTTTTGATGCTTCAATTACTAGAATATTATATAAATCAGAAAAACAATACATTTTGTACAAAGTGATTGAAGATGAACAAGTTTAAACCAGTTGATCCCATAAAATCACCTAGATTCTCTGGAATTAAGTCATTTATGAGATTGCCTCACACAACGACTTTGGAAAATGTTGATTTCGCGATAATTGGTGTTCCATCCGATGCTGGAGCATCATTCAGAACAGGGCAAAGAGATGGTCCTGCAGCTATTAGAAAAATATCGGCTTTATTACGTCACCACAATCCAGTTATAGACATTAGCCCGTTTGATTATATCTCAGGCATTGATTATGGTGATTTACCTGTTGTACCTGGATATATTGAAGAAGGGTATAAAAGAATCGAAGAGAATCTTTTTCCAATAGTGGATGCAGGTATTATTCCAATTTTATTGGGGGGAGATCATGCTATAACATTACCAGAATTAAGATCAATTGTAAAAAAACATGGTCCAGTAGCTTTATTACATTTTGATGCGCACAGTGATACAGTAGATGAATATTTCGGTAAACCCTATAATCATGGAACATCCTTTAAGAGAGCTGTTGAAGAAGAGCTGTTATTAGTTGAAAACTCAATTCAAGTTGGTTTAAGAGGATCTATTTATTCCAAGGATCATCTGAATATTCCAAAAAACTTGGGATTTGAGGTTGTTACAGCTGAAGAGATCAGAGAGATAGGTTTTACAAAACTGTTGCAAAAAATCCAAGAAACAATTGGTAAGAACAAAGTTTTTCTAACATTTGATGTTGACTTCGTAGATCCTGCATATGCACCTGGGACAGGAACTCCTGAAATAGGAGGTTTTTCCAGTGGAGAAACAATAGATTTGATAAGAGGTGTGAAGGATTTAAACTTCATAGGATTTGATGTTGTTGAGGTTTTACCTTCCTATGATCCTTCTGAAATTACTGCATTGCTTGCAGCGAATGTTGTTTATGAGTTTATATCTATATTAGCATACAAAAAACGACTAGAAGGTTAACAGTATTTTCTAGTCAACTATTTCATTTAATTCAGAATGGAAATTAACACCCCTTAAATTAAATTCCTTTTCAAAAAGATCAAATGGTACATCATTTACTGGAGAAAGCAACCCTCTCTTTGATATTTTGTTTTTAACGATAAATTGAGCCCCAATGCTTGCAGTAAATCCTACAGTTCGATTCATTGCTGTGAATCCTGTTTCCAGATCTCTTTTGTCTATTACTTGATAAACAGCTCTTTTATTCTTTTCATTTACAGTGCCAACGACTTCAATTCTTAGAATTATTATATCTCTTTCATTTGGTTTTAGTTGAATATGTGGCTCAATTACTCTTGAAAGAAATTTAATTCTATCAACTTCAACTCCGTTTAATTTTATGGGTTCATTATCTAACAAATGAAGATCTACCAATTTTTTCCAAAACTCACAATGACCTGGCCATCGTAAAGTATAGCGACCTAAGTTCTGAATCATTTTAAATTCAGCTGATTGAGTACTTGAAATCCCAAATGAATCAAGAAAATTTAATGCATCACCATTTGGAAAAGCTTGTAGCGTTCCAATTTTTTCTATATCGACTTCGTGCACATTTTCTTGATTGAATAGTTCATTTTCTTTAATTTCTACAATTTCCCCATTTTTTATCATCCTTGCAGACCGAAAATACGTTCTTAAAACTCCTTCAAAAGTCCATGTTACTTTATATTTCAACGGATTATCTGCAGCATCAAATTCAGGAATGCCAGCTCCATACCAGTTTATTTCTTTTATATTTTCCATTTTACGAATTGCTTCACCAATAAGTACAAGATCAATTCCTGGATCTAAACCAAATTCTGGGAGAATGGAAATATTTTTCTTTCTAGCTTCTTCTGATAAATCTTTCATTTTCTGTGTTGTTGTATTTGTATTTACAAAATGAACTCCATGTTTCACTGCTGATTCTACTACATTATCAATACAACTAACTGGTAATAAATCAATTACTACATCAGGTTTGAGAGACATTAAATCATCAACATTTTGTTTATTATTGGCATCAAGAAATTCACATTGGATTTTATCATATTGTTTAGATTTCACGTATTGTTTCATTGAATCAATTTCAAAATCAGCTGCTATTATTTCACTTACATAATCACTATGAACGAGATCGTATAATGCAGCTTTGCCTTGCAGTCCAATTCCTAGAAGTAGTATTTTCATGTTATAGAAGTTGAATTTACTTATGTTTAAACATATCTGATATTAAATCATTTTAGTGAACAACAGAGGAAAAAGTGTTACTAAAATAAATCTAGAAAGGGAATTAGTAAACAGAATTAATTTAGATAATTAGATACAAGTGATAACATTTTTATTTACATCATTGTTTGACAACATAACTATTAAGGTGAATAATATGAAGAAAACTCCAATGTGGAAAGTACATGAAGATGCAGGAGCAAGAATGACAGATTTTGCTGGATTTTATTTACCTGTCTCTTATACAGGAATAGATGATGAGATTATAAAAACCAGAGAAAACGTTTCAATTGTAGAAGTAAGTGACATGGGTCGTTTTTCTTTAAAGGGAAAATATGCTTCCAAACTAATGGAGCTACTCACTCCAAGAGATATCTCTGCTATGCCAGATATGAAATGTGGTTACACTTACTATCTTAATGAAAATGGAGGTTACCGAGATGACACAATTGTCGGGAAGCTCAACTCCGAAAACTGGTTTAATGTTTGTAATGCTGGTGAACAAACAGAAAAGGTTTTAGCTTGGATCGGACAATTTGTAAAGATTTTTGAAGAATGGACTAATGAACCTATTGAGTTTAAAGACTGGACAGATGAAACAACAATGTTTGCTGTTCAAGGACCAAACTACCAAGTTATCCTAGACAATTTAGGTGTTCCAGATACAAAAAGATGGCAAATTGTTGATGCTGAAGTTGAGGGTTGTAAGTGTTTGTTCACAGGTACAGGTTATACTGGTGAGATGGGATTTGAAGTTGTAATCTTTGATTCTTCAGTAGAAAATCCTGAAAAAGGAATTAAAGTATGGAATGCAATTTTAGAAGCTGGTAAAGAGGTTGGAATTGCTCTCTGTGGTCTAGGAGCTCGAGATGCCCTTAGGATTGAAGCAGGATTACCTCTTTATGGTGAAGATATTCATGAAAAAGTTAATCCAATTGAAACTGGTTATGATTTTTCCATCTTCTGTAAACATGACAAAGAACCATTTTACTTTGGTAAAGAAGCTATATTAAAAGCCAAAAAAGAAGGTGTCAAAATCAAACATGTTGGTATCATTCTCAAAGAAAAAGGCATACCAAGAGCTGATTATGATATCTTAAATACAGCAGGAGAAAAAATAGGATATATGGTAAATGGTGTTCGATCTCCAATCTTGAATAATGTAGGTATTGGTATGGGATATGTGGATATAGAATATGCAAAACCTGGTACAGAAGTTCTTATTCAAATTCGTAAAAATCAGGTAAAAGCTGAAATTTCTTCACTACCATTCTATGACCAGAAAAAATGGGGATGGAAGAGAGAAGCTTAATCTTTTTTTCTTTCCCTTTTATTGTAAACTTTTTTCAAAATATCACATTTATAAGTGTCTATAATATTATGAGTAAGAAATTATAGGTTTTCTTCTATGAAAATGAACAAATGGATTTTATCTAAGAGATTTTTTTCTTTTTGGACAATTATATTATTAGTTCTTGTTTCATATACTTTAACTTCTAAAGCTTTAACTCAATTTTATATTAATCAAATAGCCAAATTCAGCTCAGCAGGAGTTGGGTATGATATTTGTGTAGATGGTAACTTCGTTTACATAACAGGTAATGAGGGATATGTAGTTGGTGATATTCAAGATCCATCCAAACCTAAGAAAATATGTGAATTTAAGATAGATGATGGAGCATTTGGTATTTTTGTTAGAGAAGATATAGCTTTTGTTGCAGCACAAAGTCAAGGTTTATTCATTACAAACATAAGCGATCCTACGAATCCCACTCAATTAGGTCACATCAATATTGATGGAGTATGTAATAACGTTTTCGTATTAAACGACTTTGCATACGTTTCAAATTATGAAAGTGGGTTACATATCTTTAATATTTTAGATTCAAAGAATCCAATAAAAATTGGGGAATATTCTAGTGATGGAAGAGCTGATGGAGTTGCTGCTGTAGATAATTTTGTTTATTTAGCAAATCCAAACTCAGGTGTGAATGTATTAAATACTACTCTCCCCTCTTCTCCACAAAAAATTCTTACTTTGAGTGGTAGTGGAGGAGCTATTGGAATTTCAATTTATGAGAATCTTCTTTTTGTTGGTTGTTATTCAAGTAAGGTTATGGTCTTTGATATTTCAACACCAAATAGTCCTACATTGCTTGGTTCTTACTATGATGGTGATGGTGGTGAAGCTCAAGGGATTGTAGGCAACAGCACACACCTTTTTGTTGCAGATAATTATGGTGTGGAATTTCTTGATATTAGTGAGTTACCAACTATTACTAAAATAGCAGAAAAGAGAGAAGGAATTTCAGCAGCTCATGATATTGATTTTGACGGTAATTTTTTGTATGTAGCAGGTGGAAACATACTTGGAAGTTTATTTTTTGAAATAAGTACTTCACCAAAATCTAGTAACCTTGGGTTTTACATAGGTATTCCAACTGTTGTTTTAGTAGTTGCAATTTCAATCTGGCTAGCATATAAATTCATTATTAAAAAGAAAAAATCCTAAACATCATCTTCTTTTTCTTTTATTAAAAATAAGTTAATAAGTATCTGTAAAATTGGAGGATTTGGTAGTAGATTCTTATTGAACAAACAAAAAAATATTTCTCAGAAGCTTAGGTCATTCATTATTTTATTCTTTATATTTATGTCCTCATATCTTACTGCTTTAGACGCCCAATCACAGTCATACCTCAATAAGGTAGCTAAGCTTGGTGGATTTGGAATTGGTTATAGAATCTCTATTCAAAACAAATATGCTTATATTACAGAAAATGATGGTTTTATTATTGTGGATATAGAAAATCCTCTTAAACCTATAAAAGTTGGTGATTTTTTGAGTGATTATAATATTTTTGGAATTTTTATACAAAATGACTTAGCTTTTCTTGCTTCAGCAGGATTTGGATTGGAAATTGTAAATATAAGTAATCCAATGAATCCTTTTCTAGTAGGGGATTGTTATACTGGAGGAATTTCAAGTAATGTTTACGTTTCAGGTAATTATGCTTATGTTTCCAATTATGAGAAAGGACTCCATATTATAGACATAACTAATCTGTCAAATCCTATAGAAATTGGTGGATATTCTGTTTATGATAGGGCAGATAATGTAATTGTTGTTGATAATATCGCATTTGTTGCATTCCCAAGCCAAGGATTGATTGTTCTGAATGTAACAATTCCGTCTTCACCAATTTATATTCGAACAGTTTCTTCTACTGGAGGAGCTAAAGGTCTTGGAATTTTTCAAGATTTACTCTTCGTAGGTTGTTATTCAAGTAGTATTATCGTTCTAGATATTTCTACTCAAGACAATCCTTAAATACTTGGTGTATATTCAGATAATGATGAAGGAGAAGCATGGGGAGTTGCAGGTAATAATACTCATTTATACGTTGCCGATTATTATGGTGTAGAATATCTTGATATAAGCAGTTTACCTACTGTTGTTGAAAAAGCTGAGAATAGAGTGAAAATATCCTCTGCTCATGATATAGATTTTGTTGGTAATTATTTATTTATTGCTGGGGGAAATATAGGAAAAGCATGTTTGGTTTTTGAGGTAAGCAATACTCAAAAAGTCAGCTATCTAGGGATCTATATTGGAGTTCCAATTGCTGTTTTAATAGTTGCAATTTTAATTTGGCGAATACACAAAATTATTATCAAAAAGAAAAAATCCTAAACATTTTCTTCTTTTTTTCTTAAATACTCTTCTGGATTTTCCCAAACAGGTATTCTTGCTTTATTAATATGTTCTGTCATGAATATTACTGCAGCCGTATCTAAATCTAATTCTCCTCCTTTTTTTCTCTTATGTCTTTTTTCTGCAAATTTCTCTATGAATTCTGGAGGTGATTCATACTCTATCTCATAGGTTTCAGTTATTGCATTTGGATTAATTTGATCTATTCTATGAACTAGTGCCCAAGCAGCTTTTTGATAGTCAGGTAATTTTTCTGGTTTTATTACTCCTAACAAAATTTGATCACCTAGTGACAACTTAGTAGGGATTACTCCAGGAGTGTCAAAAATTCTTAACCTTGTTGTAATTCGTAAAACTTGTAACGCCCTTGTAAAACCAGGTATTGGTGCAACAGGAGCACTTGATCTTCCTTTCAAGATATTAATTAAGGAACTTTTACCTGTATTTGGTAATCCAATAAAACATGCAGTTATGTAGAAGAAATCTTTTCCAACAGCTCGTATTATTGAATTTCTTAAAATTTTGGTACTTAACCGTTCTCTAGCTGATGTTGGAATTACATCTATTCTTTCATCGTTAAGGATGTCTCTCCATTTTTGTACAATTTTATCAGGAACAAGATCTACTTTATTCATAGCTACGAGAAGTTTCTTTGATCTATCTCGCTTAACCATATTTTCATACCTTTTAGCTCTGGAAAGACTAGGGAATCGAGCGTCTATTACTTCAACGATTACATCACTCCCTTTAATCATCTTTCGTACCATTGTATCGAAATCTTGTTTCTTAGACATCTTGTTCACCGATAATGCTGAATACTCTATTATTAAAATTCCCTAGGTGGACCTACATCTGGATGTTTAGGATCAAATGGTCTACTCGGTGGTTTTGTTGGATGAATTGGGTAAGGATCATGATCTTTGATGTGTGATTCAAGTAATTTACGCAATCTTTCAACTTCATTTTCTAGTTTTTTTACCCTCTCTTCAAGAGGTAGTAGTTCTTTATGCATATTATAAAACTAAAAGTGAAAAAATATAAACGATGTGATTGAAGTTTAAAACATGAAATTTCATGATATTCATTGTCATCTGCCAGATAACTATTTCTATAAACAAATAGATATGTTCATGCAAGAATGGAAAAACATGGGTTTAGAGTGCGTGGTTAGTGTATCATCAAATTTATCAGAATCTCTTCGAAGTATTGAGCTTCATAAAAAATATGAAGAGATCATTCCTGGAATAGGCATTCATCCCTGGAGTGCAAAAAAGAGCTTAACTGATGAGTTAAAGAACAAGTTTAATCAATTAATTCAAGAAAATCTTCCATTAGTTATTGGGGAATTTGGCTTAGATCACCATTTTATAAAAAAAGAGGAATACTATTCACATCAAGATGAAACTTTTCGATTCTTTTTGAGTTTAGCAGAAAAGCATGAACTACCTATTAATGTACATCCTAAGGGTGCGGAAGAATTAGTTGCTGAAACTCTTGAAACTTACAATATCCCTTCTCATAACATTCTTATTCACTGGTATTCAGGACCTGAAAATATTTTAAAGAAATTCATCGAGAGGGATTACTTTCTTAGTATTAATCCATCAATACTTGGAGGTTCCAAACATATTGTTGTACTTATTCAAGCTGAACTAAGTCAAATTCTAACTGAATCAGATGGTAATGTTAAATATACTATAGATGGTGAGAGAATTATAGGTTCTCCAGCTTTAGTACCCAAGATAATGAAAAAAATTTGTGAGGAAAAAGAAAAGGATATTCTTGAAATTTCAAATATTCTGCATAGTAACTTAAGAAGATATTTAAACTTAGGTTGAATTGGAATCATAATGGCAACTAGGAATTTGGAAGAACTTCTAGAAAAAAAAGAGAAATACAAGAAAAGAGTTCTAGAGCTGCTTAAAGAATCCGAAAAAAAGGTAGCTTATCACTTCAATTGTCCTGATGGTATTATTTCTGCAGCTTTGGTGAAACATTTGTTTCCCAATGAGAAACTAATTTTTATTCCACTTGATTACGCATTTTTTAAAGATGAAACTATGATTAGGGATTTAGCAAATTCAAATTGGTTTGCAATAGTTGATTTAGAACCTTTTAATCATCACCCAGCTGAATATTTTGTTGATCATCATATCTCTAATGCTGATAAGAAGTTCAACGCAAATAATGTTTCTTTTGTTGCTGGAGCTCCAAGTGCAGCGTTTCTTATTGAAAAACTCTTTTTTGCTAAATTGCCAGAGTATCTTAAGGAACTAGTTAAAATAAGTACAGTGACAGATACTGCAAGTTATAAAATTCCTGCACCTTTAGATGTGCAAGAAAATCCTTCAGAAATGAGTTGGGATGAAAAAATTTGGTTCCTTCAGGATGTTTGTAAATCAACTTTTACTATCAAAGAACATGATGAATTACTAGAATTTCTTTCATCTGAAGGTTGGAATGGATTATGGAAAAATCATCTCATTGAAAAAGTTAGGAGACTTCGAAACAAAAGAAAAATCTCGAAAGAAATAGCGCAAAAAATTATAATTTCCGATTTTGTAGTTTTAATCGATGAACCACTTCATTATAATTTAGCTTATATCGCTAGTGATCTACAAAAAAGAGGTGCAATTGGAGCTGGATATATAACTGTATATCCTTCTGAAGTAAAAGTAAGTCTTAGATTAAGTAAATCTCTTTCCCCTGAACAAGTAGATAAGTATCGTGTTGATTTATTAGCAAATACTATGTCTGGGGGAGGTCACAAACCAGCTTCTGGAGCAGAAATGAATAGTCTTGAAGAAGCTCTTGAAAAAATAAAGTCTTGGGGAAGAAAAAAAGGAATAGAAGTAAATATAGTTGATTTAAGAGAAAAATAAAGAAACATTTCTATCCTTTGACGTTACCAATAGGTCTAACCCTAACGATGGGGTGACTAATACCAGATTGTTTTAGTGCTTTTACTACCTCATCTATATTTTTGTATGCAAAACCTGCTTCTTCAGCTAATCCAGGCATTGAAGCACCTTTTACATAAATGCCTTTTTCTCTCATTTTTCTTTGCAGAAAATCTCCCCTAATTTTTCTTTTTGCTTGGCTCCTACTCATAGTTCTTCCAGCTCCATGAGCTGTAGAACCAAAGCTGACATCCATTGCTTCTTGAGTACCAGTCAGAAGATAAGAACCTGTTTCCATTGATCCACCTAATATAACGGGTTGTCCAATTTCTTGATATTCTTGTGGAATTTCTGGGTGATGAGGTGGAAATCCTCTAGTTGCTCCTTTCCTGTGAATCATTAATGTTTTCTTTTTTCCATCAAGAACATGCTCTTCAATTTTTGCGATATTATGAGCAACATCATAAATAAGATCTAATCCTAGTTCATCTTCATCTTTATTGAAGACTTCAGTAAAAACGTTTCTAACATTGTGAGTTATTATTTGTCTATTTGCATATGCCATATTAGAAGCACAACTCATAGCTGCAAAGTAATTTTCACCTTCTTTAGATTTAATAGGAACACTTGCTAGTTCTTGATCTAGAATTGGAATATTGTATCTTTGCATTGCACTCAAACACGTTCGCAGATAATCAGTAGCTACTTGATGACCTAATCCTCTTGAGCCACAATGTATCATTACTGTAATCTGATAAGGTTTTATTATACCTAGTTTTTCACCAATCTCTTTATCGAAAATATCTCCCGGTTTTATTACTTGTATTTCCAAATAATGGTTACCAGAACCTAATGTACCAAGTTGATTTAAACCTCTACTTTGAGCTTTATCACTAACTTTGGATGAATCTGCATGTGGCATTTTTCCTTGACTTTCTATTCTTCTAATATCAGCCTCTCTCGCATAACCATTCTCAAGACACCATTGAGCTCCATTCTCGAGAATAGTAGAAAACTCAGAGCGAGACATGCTTTTAAGACGAGGATCATGTGTAAGTTTAACACCTACTCCAGCTGGAACACGTCGGAAAAGTTTCTCAACCAATTCTTGAATTCTGGGTTTTACATCTCTTTCTTCAAGAGTTGTTGTAAGCATCCTAACTCCACAATTGATGTCAAAGCCAACACCTCCAGGACTAATAACACCTTCTTCCATATCCATAGCAGCAACACCCCCAATAGGAAAACCGTAACCAGTGTGAGCGTCAGGAAGTGCAATAGCGTATTTCTGAATTCCAGGGAGAGTAGCAACATTTGTTATCTGTTGAATTACTCTATATTCTATTCCTTTTTTCAGGTTTGGTGTTAAAAAAAATCTTGCGGGGACTCTCATACCTTTCTTAAATGAGGTAGGTATTTCCCAAGTATTATCGTTAATTTTCTTCATTGAAACACTTTCGGAAGTCATCTTTATCATCAAAAAGAAAGTTTGTGTTTTAATAAATGTCGTGTTTAAACAGAAAAATATCAAAGGAGATATCATTTGTTACATTTAAATAATATGAAAAATAATAATAAAAGAGAAATAAACTGAAATATTAGAATTAGAATAGAAAAAAGAATTAAAACGGACAATACCCCTTCTATGGTGACATTCTATGAAAAAATCACTTATAGTAATAAATACGATTTTAGTAGTAGTACTTCTTGTAAGCACAATCGAGTTACCTCAAAAGTATGTAATAAATAAGTTACAAGAGAAAAGAGCTCCTCGATTAATTCCTCAAGCAGCAATTTTCATAGATTCAGATGATGATTTCATTACATATGGTTTTCCAGGAAACGGATCTAAGGAAGATCCTTACAGAATAGAAAATCATACAATTACAAGTTCAGATGAAATAGGGATTTATATAACAGGAACAACAAAATGCTTAATTATCCAAAATTGCTATATTGGTACAAAAGAATATGGGATATACATTGAGTCTGTTGCAGATGGTTCAATATCAATTATCAACAATACTTGTATAGACACTTCGCATGATGGTATAAGTGTCAACTATTCAAATTCAACTTTAATTGAAAACAACACTTGTTATGACAACTTTGATTTTGGTATTTTCCTCTATTTCTCCAATAATTCAAAATTGTTAAACAATACTTGCGATAACTGCTGGAAAGGCATTGAATTGATTCAATCTTCCAATACTACAATTATTAACAATACTTGCACGAATAGTTGGGATGGTATTGAAATAAATAATTCACCTCAATCTATCATGATTGAAAATACATGTACTAATAATAGATATAGTGGAATAAACATATTGTTCTCCCCATCAGCATTTGTTAGTGAAAATCTATGTTCAGATAACAACATAGATGGTATTCTAAGTCTTTATTCTGATGGTTCTACTTTAATAAATAACAAACTAAAAAAGAATGGCATATATATTCAAGAAGAATCATTAGACAATTACCTCTCATATTATGTTTCTGGTAATATTGTTAACAATAAACCGTTTGGTTATATTACAAATCAAAATAATAATGACATTAGTGACGATTATGGACAATTAATGTTGATTAATTGCACTAATACTATAATTGAGAACCAATCAATTGCCAACACATCGATGGGTATTACTTTACTTTTTTGCACAGAATGTAATGTAACGGATAATATCATTGTGAGCAACTCTCAAAGGGGGATTTATATCTATCAATCCCCTTCAATCTATCTCGCAAACAACTTCTGTCAGAATAATTATGCAGGGATATATGCATGGGAAGCACCTTTTGCTGTTCTGCATAACAACACTTGCATAAACAACAGTTTCTATGGAATTTATGTTGAAGATTCTTTCTATTCTGTGATAAGGAATAATTTTTGTTCTCATACTTCTTATCATGGCATTCTTGTTTCCAATTCCAATTATGCAATACTTAAAGATAATCTAATCAACTATAACCATCATCAGGGTATACTAATAAGTGTATCCAATTTTGTGGAAATAATTAATAACACTGTTGCAAGTAATGAAAAAGTAGGAATCTATCTAGATTTCGGTTATACATGTAAAATTACTTATAATTGCATTTACCAGAATTTTGCTTATGGTTTATTTCTGAATGGAGGATCAGATAACAATGTAATATTTCACAATAATTTTACAGAAAACAACCTAGGTGGTACTTCGCAAGCATATGATAGTGGAAAAAATAATACCTGGTATGATAAAAAAAATAAAAGTGGAAACTATTGGTCAGATTGGATAAAAAAAGGAAAATATTCTATTGATGGTTCAGCAAATAACTACGATAAATATCCATTAGATGAAAATAACCGTCCTTATCGTCCATATTCTGTAGTTTTTGCATTAGTAGGCGTAATCGCGTTTCTAATGATCTTTGGGTCTTTGTCGTATCATATTTTCAAAAAGAAAAAAATTAAAAAATAGTTCTTACAAACTTTTTTTCGTATTTTTCAGGGCTGATTATAGAATTCTGCTACTAGTTAAAATAGTAAAAGAAGTTATTTTTTGTCAAAATACGCTTTATTTTCTTTATATTTATCAAATTAATATAAATTTTTCATTTAAAGAAAAGTTTATTTATTTCCTTACATATTACTTACGATTCACATGAAAAAGGGAAAGAGTTATCTTATTCTAACATCTGTAATTTTTTTGATTTTTTTAACTTCCACGGTTACAGATTGTGAAAATGCGAATAATAGTAATTACGGAAAAAACAGTAATTCAAAAAATAATATTGTTTCTCACCAGATAATCCTCAAAGATACAATTGATGATCCAGAATATTATTCCATTCTTACTAAAGAGATTTTCAATGAATTCTTTTGTGCTAACGATCAGCTCCCCTGGGGAGTTGACGAAATAGACTCAGAGAGAGTTTGGGGGGGTTATGAAGATGCTAAGGACGTACAAGCTCAAAACATAGCTGGGAGAAATGTAAAAATAGCAATCCTAGATAGTGGTGTTGATTCAAATCATGATGACTTATATATTGAAGGAGGTTGGAATGTAATTGATGATAATAATAACAAAACTGATGAATTAGGACACGGAACTGCTATGGCAGGAATAATAAGTGCAATAGACAATGAACAAGGCTTTATTGGAGTAGCCCCTGAAGCAGACATTTATTGTGTAAAAGTTGGTAGAACAATCCCAATTGAGGATGAACAAGATCCTGAGAAAAGATATGTCTCTAAAGGAATTTTATGGGCTATACAAAATGATATGGATATTATAAGTATGTCTTTTAGTATATTGAATAACTCACTAATAGAACAAAGGATACAACAAGCATATGATGCAGGGATAATACTTATTGCTTCATCAGGAAACCAAAATTGGCATGAAGTTTTTTATCCCGCGCGACATGATAATGTTATCGCAGTAGGTGCTATGAATGAAGATTTTCAAAAATGGTATAATAGTAATTA
>JAEOTG010000150.1 GCA_016839985.1 Candidatus Heimdallarchaeota archaeon
TAGCTGTATTGATTATTACGAATATATTATCCTACCTTATAATTAGTACTCTAGCTATTTCTACCACATTCATAACTTATAGAATAGGTCTTGACCCAGACAGTTTAGTAAACCCTCTTTTAACTTCTAGTGCTGATTTAATAACGACTTCAATTCTTGTTTTGATGTCTGTACTAATTTTTTAAAATTATCTTAGTTTAGTTTCTTCATCAATCCAATCTAAATATTCCTTTGAACCTCCCTCAAATCCTAATACCAATATTTCTGGTATTTCATATGTGTGTTCTTGTTTTATATATTCCACTATTTCATCACTATTTTTTGAAGGAGCTTTAATCAACAATATGAATTCATCAGATTTTTCTATCTGACCTTTCCATCTGTAAATGCTCTTAATAGGAAAGAAATGAACACATGCAGCAAGATTCATTTTTACTAAAGAACTTGCGTACAAAAAAGCTTCCTCCTCAGAACCCACTGTTGTTTGAACTTGGACATATTTGTTTTTCATTGCGTAATCACATGATAGAATGTTATTAATAATTGTTATTTGGAATATTAAATAATCTCACTTATTTATTTAATTTTTGAATCAAAGTTGCTTTTTCTTCTTTATTAACAAGTATTGAATCTTCTAAAATTTCAGAAAGTAATTTCTTTTCATTTTTTGTTAATGATATTTTAATCATGTTGTTTAAAATGAACGTTAGCTCAGTTGCTTGTTCCGGATAATGCTCTAACAAATAGATTATAGTTGAGTAATTTAGATGCTGCTCAAAAATTGAAATCATGTTCTTTATTTCTTTAGGAAACTCTTCTATCTGAGGTTTAAGAATTGTATAAAACTCATGAATTAGAAAACTAATAAAATCATAAAAATCACTTCCAAAAGGAAATCTTTTTTCAGACATAGATTTTGCAAAATAAAGGAAAGTGTTGATATAAAATTCTATCTTTAGTACAAGTAACAATTTAGTATCAAAACGTGGTGAGTGTTGAGGTAGATTCTTATTGAATTCATTTACAAATTCTATAATCTCTTCAACTTCTGCTTGAGAATAAAGATTCACATTCTCTTTGTTGAAATTTGGAAAAAGGAAAAAAGGTGTTCGTGAGAGAGAAAACAAGACATTTCTATCATCAGTTTTTCTTGTATCTGCCATATATTTAGCTGTTAAAGATATTATTGAAAGACGATCTACTGGGTCTGGAAGTTCTTTTAATATCTTCTTATGATTCCTAGATGTGGGTGAATCTAGAATGACTTGTTCATACTTTCCTTCTTCTATCTCCTTCTCCGCTTCTTGACTAAGAAGATTTAGGAAATAATGAATAGGTCTGTATATTTGGATTCGAACATGGGGATCAAATTTTTTCATCTTTTCTCACTTAGCTAAATTGTTTCACAAGTTCAAGAAATTGTCCAATCATTTCAGAATAATGCAATTCTCCTTTATCAACCATCCATTGATAAATATCCTTTATTTCATGTATAGATTGGTTGAATTCATTTCCGTATCCAACCATTGAAATCTTATATGAAAGTTGGAAAAATTGTGTCATCTTGGTTCTAACTGAATCATTATATTTTTCGAATATATCCAAAATTCTCTCAATTTCCTCTCTTAGGTCAACATTCTCCAAGAATTCATTGGATTTAAGACCAGTACCAGTTAAAATTCCTGTTAATCCCATCATTTTTGCTGAATGATATTGAAGTAAAACAGGTAGGAATATGAAGAAAGTTAGAGCTTCTTCATATTCTAGCTCTTGTGAGATAAAATATTCTCGTGATTTTCCAAAAGCTTCTGCAGCATTTCTTGTATTCCCTATTGATTGATATAGTCCTGCTAGTAACCTTCTTACTTTTGCTGCTAATTCAAGATGTTCAATGCTTTCTGCACTTAGAAGAAGTCTTTCTCCTTTTTCAATTGCAATAGCTGGAGTTATCTGCTCAGAACGAAGCTCTAGTTCTATTCTCTGCGCATTGAACAATAAAGGATGAATATCTTCAGGCTTATATCTCTCTAAATACTCATCAAGCAATCTGATAGTTTCTGCTGGTTCTTCGACAAATTGAGATAGTATGATTTTTTTCTCAAATGCTGCTCTTTCAAATGGTGTTTCTTGGAAGAATTTGAATGCTTCATCAATATTAGATAATGCTTTCAGTACATCACCTTCTTCAGCATCAATTTGTGCTTCTAGAACTTGTAATTCATAATAGTAAAGATCATTTCCCATCGATTTTGCTTTATTCATCAGAAAATGCACTAACTCTCTAGCTTTTTCCAAATTGTGATAAACTATATTGATTTGAGCTTTTGTTTGCCAATATCTAAAGAAAATAGGGAGATTTTCTTCAGGAATAACTTCTTCTTCCAGCTCATCTAACCATTTTTGCCCATCTAAATAACATCCATAAGCAAAAGCTATAGCTGCTAATTCAAGTATAACCAAATAATAATCGTCAAGTAAAATTCTTTCCTTTGTTTGCTCTACCAACTCTTTAAGTAGATCAATTGCTTCTTTTTTTCTTCCCAATAATCCAAAACATCTTGCGATTTTTATCTCTATATCTCGTAATTCCTTTTCCTTCCCTTCCAAGAAAAAAACTTCTCTCGCTTTGAGATACCAATGAAAAGCCTCTTTAAAATTGAATTGACTAAATAAATCATCTCCTTTTTCTTTCTCAAAGCTCATTATTTCACACTTTCTCTATAATTAATAATTCATTTATTTTAATATTTAAAAACATGTTTTTTATTCAAATTAAAGTCGAATTCTTGTTTCTTTATTGCATTCTGTGATACTCTCTAAAATGATATCTGTTATAAACTGTTATGGTATCTCTATCAAAATGAGTGAATATTCTGAATATATGAAACAGGCTAAGAAAGAAGTAGAATCTTGTTTAGATATCTGGAAAACTATCTTTGAAGAAGAATATTCAGAGACAATTGAGTATGCTTATAGTAAAGGTTCTGCTACAAAAGATTGGGAGAGTTTCATAGACTATGTTCCTGTTTTAAGTGATGTTGATATCCATATAAAACCAAAAGATCATTCAAATTTCTTTGAAGATTCTAGTTTCTTTTTTGAATCAATTAATATTTCTGAGCAGTACGAAACAAGATTCATAGAAATGAATCCTAAATATTTTCACCTTCCAAGAACACAAATAATCAATGTTAAGAAACTAGTTGAAGCAGTAGATATTGTAGTTTATCCTAAGAGAAATGAAATTGAAGTTCTTATAGGAGAACCAGGAGAAATGAAAAATCCTTCTGATGAAGTAATTAAGAAAAATGATTTGCAAAGATTATTAGAACTTGAAGAATTCTTCCAATCTATACCATTATCCATGATTGACAGAACAGGAATAGATCTTTGGTGTATGATCAGAAGATTGAACTGGAGAGTATCTCCTTCTCCAGTTAGATTGTTGAGCCAGACTAGTGAAAAACCTTTAGATTTATGGGCACTCAACAGAACAAAAATTGCAGAAGAATTAGAAAAAAATGATTATCATTTGATTGCGGAGAGCTACAAAGATTATTACTATGAGGGCTGGATCGCATTTATGGAAGATTTCACTAACTCTCAATCAATGAGAAGAATAATTTCATCTGGATTTGAAGTTTTAAAACTATGTCTTGAAGCTGCAATAAAATTTATAGAATAACCTTTCTTGTTAATCTATAAATTCTATTTGTAAAAATTCTATCATTTCTAAAATATTACTGAATTCATCAGTACTAAATACATCACCATGTTTTTCTTTATCATATCCAAAGATGTATTTAGCTTCCTTTAATTCTTCAAAATAGTATTTTAGATGGTTATATTTCTCTTCTTTATCTTTGACTAGGATAGTCTTAACTTTTTTTCTCTTGAAACCTTTTTGGATTTTTATTATTTGATCTTTAGTAGCAAGAATATTCAATAACCAATGAGCTTTTTTTCCTCTAGCTACATAAAATGTTAATTTACCTGTATAGAATTGAAGAGCTAAAACTGGAGTAGTTCTTTTTTTTCCTGTTTTTCTACCTGTAGTATGTACTAATACCATGCTTCTTCCAATTCCAAGTAAGGGAAGAAAATATATACGATAAAGAAAGATAAAGACACCATTCATGATTTTAGTAAAAAATCTGAAGATTTTTTTTCCTTTATAATGCCTTGCAACAATTGAGTTTTTTCCAAGTTTAAATTTCACAGACAATCAGATTCAACCTCGGATTCTTTTGATAATTTCATCAGCGTTTTTCACAAAGATTTCTTCGAACATATTTCTAGGTATTCCTGCACCCAAAGCTGTTTTTTCTCTAAGTTCTTTTGTAATAAATTCTCTAGTTTGATGAGCATCAGTGTTTAATATCATTTTAGCTCCAGTTTCAATTGCTAGAGCTGCAACAAGACCATTACCCAATGAATGTTCCCCTCTTGTAGTGATTTCAAGAAAAATATCATTGTCCTTAGCTATTTGTGCTTCTTCAATTGTCAAAATTCCAGGATGTGCAAGTATGTCTACATCAGGACACTCAAGTGCAGCTCGATTTGTTCCCTCAATTACTGGTTCAATTATTGACTCTCCATGTACAGCAACGAGGAAATTTTTCTTCTTAGCTTTTTTTGCCAATTCAGCTATTTGTGAAGGTAAAACATGTGTGATCTCAACACCTGGTAAGTAAGTAATATATTCATCAAAATCATATCTCATTTTATCTAGACTATTCAGAATATGATCAATAGTTGCTGAATCTATGTGATCTGTAATGCCTGCTGCAGATATTCCTTTTACTATCATTCTTCTCAGATGCTCTGAAGGAGTCAAAGCTCCATCTGAGAGAATTGTATGAGTATGAAAATCTGTAAGCTTCATTAAAAAAAGAAAGAAGTGAGTATTTATCAAATTTGTCATTCATTTTTTCAATTATTAACAAGTTCTTCCAACTTATCTATTTGTTTTGATAAATAATCCATACCCTTTTGCCAGAATGTAGGATCA
>JAEOTG010000151.1 GCA_016839985.1 Candidatus Heimdallarchaeota archaeon
AAATCAATGCAACAGCGAGAATATATTTGATAATTATATCCATGTTTAACCCCAAATGTTAACCATACCCTAACAATAAATATATCTTGTAATTCCTTAAAAAATTTCCTAGTACATTGAAGAATACTATTTCGTTATTTAGTATCCGTATTTTCTTCGATTTCAGATTTAGGATCCCAAATTTTACCTACTTTTTTTGTTTTTCTGATATTGAAGAATATATATACTAGAGCTGATCCTCCAATGAAAATACCAAGTATCCAGAAAGATGGTGAAAATCGACGAGGTTTGATTTTGACAAAAAGCATTGCTTCGCTAACATCAGTTACCCAGTCCTTTCCATCGAATACAGCTACTTTGAGGTAATATGACCCGGCTTTCACATCTGTTAGATTCCAGGAATAGGTGTTATATTCTGTTATGTTTGACGCCAATATTGTCCAATTCCAACCATTCTCGGATATCAGAACTGTACTGTTTAAAGGATCATTATCTTTGTCATCCATTGCCCAACTAAAATCGTAAGTATCATTATAAGATATTGATCGAGATGGATTAGTAATCTTTACGGAAGTTAAATTGTTTGAATAGGTAAGGTGAGGTTCATTTGCCATGTAGACAAGAGCTGGAAAAACAAGTGCACAATTCGTAATTATCCCATCCCCTGAAGGGTTGTAATAATCAAAAAATGAACCAGTCCATACTGCTTCATAAGTCTCTATAGTTATAGGCACTATATCATAAGCATAATAGCAGTAATCATTCCATGTTCCTGAAGCTTGATATCCACCTATTTCAGACCATGCAGGAAAATTTGTTATTGATTTGAGTTCATCTATGAGAGCTTGAAATTCTACTGCATCTTTTGTTGGGAGAGAACTGTTATGACCCCAAGGAGGGATAATGGCTTCAATACCACTATGAAGACTGACTGCAAAATTAATAAAATGCGTCCTAAGAAAATCTCTCACAATCCTTGTTTCAATCTCACTAAATGGATATGCTCCTCTATAAAGATCATTAGCTTTGTCAGTTGAAGATCCTCCAGAAACATTCCAATAAGATCCATAGTTCCTGTTCAAATCGACTCCTCCAGGTCTATCTTCTCCTATAGTACCATCTGCATCTATGTGCGTTTCATTTACTTCAGAGGTATTTGATGTTTCATTCCAAAAGTAGACCCTTTCATATTCATCATCTAATCTACCATCTTCGTCATCATCAATAGAATGAAGATTTTTTCTTTGTTCTGGATATAAATGCATAATAGACAAACCATCTGGATTAAGCATAGGAATAACATAGATTTCAGTAGTTTTGAGTAAATCTTCATATTCTCCATTTTGATAAGAATAAACCAATTTATCTATAAAATACAAGGAATCTTCGACTGAAATCAATTCTCTTGCATGATGAGCAGCATCTATATAGAATTCAGTTTTGGTTTTTGTTTCTGATTCTTTTGTAATTCTTACACACCAAATATCTCTATCATTGTATGTTTTTCCCAGTGAAAAAACTTCAATAATATTAGGAAAAGAGCTGTTAAGATCTTGGAGTTTATCTGTTAACTCATCATAATTATGATAAGGTCCTAAATTCTCACCCCAAAAAACCACATCATCACCAGGAATGCTAGAAGGAGCTTCAGAAAGCTCATCCCAAATCCAAACATATGTATCGCCATTTTGTTTTCTGATATGAAATAGAGCAAAAGAAGAAGTTGTTACTTGAAGAAACTGATAATTGACAAGTAAAAGAATAAATAGAAAAACGTATAATAAACTCCTTTTTCTCATCGTTTCTATTTTATCACTGGTATTAATAAATCTCTCCCTTTAACCTGTAACATAGAAATTAGCAACACTGTATTTTAGATATAGCCAAAGCCTTATAAGACAATTGGGCATAGTTGTGCCTAAACCGCGAATAAGTGAAACACTATGTCGGATTATGATATTGCAATTGAAGTTGATGCTAGGGGGAGTTTCTGCCCTGGTCCGATGATGGAATTAATTAAAGCTATCCGTCAAGCGGAAGTAGGAGAGTTTTTAGCTCTTTTAAGTTCTGATGAAGGTACTAGAAGTGATGTTCCTGCTTGGGTAGAGAAAGCTAAGCATGAGCTTGTAGAAATCATAGATGAAAATGGATATGATAGATACATAGTAAAGAAACTACATTGAGGTCTTACGATGAAAACAGTTGTTATAATTGGTGGTGGTTTTTCCGGAATTTCGGTAGCAAATAAGCTAGCACTCAAAACAAAAAGGAAGGATGTCAAGATTGTTCTAATAGAGCCCAAAGACATGCATGTTTATGAACCTCAATTACTATTCTGGATATTCAAGGATTATACACTTTCTAAATTTTCTAAACCTATAGAAAAAATACTTAGTCCAAAAGTTAATTGGTTGCAAACATCAGCGACTAAAATAAATGATAAAAATCAATCAATTGATTTAAGCAATGGTGAAACCATACAGTATGATTATTTAATTATTGCAACTGGAGCAAAAATGGTTGAAGAAAAAGTTAATGCAACAAGCGAGAACAATGTACATCATTTTTATCATCCAAAAGCTGCTGAAAAACTACAAAAGGTACTTAAAGAATTTAAAGAAGGAACAATTGTTTTCACGCCTACAACCGTTCCATACAAATGTCCCCCTGCAGCTGTTGAATTTGTTTTATTGCTGGATACCTATCTAAGAAAGAAGAAAATACGAGATAAAGTCAAGATAAAATATCTTTATCCTCTAATGCGTCCATATCCCACTCCAAATGTAGCTGTCAAAGTTCAAGAACTATTAGATAAGAGAGGAATTGAATTTGTTGAATTCTTTAATTTTGAAGATGTAGATAAAGAGAATTCCAAAGTAATTTCTCTTGAAGGTGATGAAATCGAATATGACATGTTAGTAATTATCCCACCACATGAAGGTCATGATTTAATAAAAGATTCAAACCTTGGTGATCGAGAAGGTTTTGTAATTACTGACAAAGAAACATTGAAAGTTAAAGAAAAAGAAAAGATTTATGCAATTGGAGATTGTACCAATCTACCTGTTTCGAAGTCTGGAGCAGTTGCTCATTTCTCTTCTAATACTTTAGTGAAGAATATGCTTTCAGAACTAAAAGGAAAAGAATCTAATTATTCATACAATGGAAAAACAATTTGTTTTATTGTTACTTCTTTCCGTCGTTCTTTACTGCTTGATTTCAATTACAAAAAACCTCCCAGAAGTTATGGACTACATAATTCATTTATTTTCGGTTTGTTCAAGAAATTATTCAAAATTGCTTACTTTCAAGCACTAATTAAAGGATATATGTAAGGTGATTATTAATGTCAAATATAGAAATTGCAAAAAAACTTGATGCAAAAGGATTAAGCTGTCCACTTCCTATTCTTAAAACAAAAAAAGCAATTATGGAAATTGCAATCGGAGAGCATCTTGAAGTTTTATCAACTGATCCCGGATCAGTTTTAGATTTTCAAGCATGGACAAAAGCAACAGGAAATGAGTTAGTGAACAGCGTAGAAGATAACGGTATTTATCGTTATGTGATCAAAAGAACAAAATAAAGAGGTATAAAAATGTCTGAAAAGAAAAAAAGAGTAGCTATTATAGCTTCTAAAGCTGATATACCAGGTGCATATCCACCATTACTGTTAGCAACAACAGCTGCAGCTATGGATTACGAAGTTGGAATTTTCTTTACATTCTTTGGCTTAAATATGCTTAAGAAAAAGAAACTAAATAAACTAAAAGTAACTCCAGCAGGACAAACTGCAATGCCCATGCCAATTCCACAAATTGTTGGAATGCTTCCAGGTATGACTGATATGGCTACAGCAATGATGAAGAGCTGGATGAAAAAAGCAAATGTTGCTAAACTTCAAGATTTAATGGATATCGCAATTGAATCCGGTGTTAGAATAATAGCATGTGAAATGACAATGTCAGTAATGAAAATCAAAAGAAAACAACTTATTGATGAGTGTGAAGTTGGTGGTGCAGCAACATTTCTAGAATATGCATCAGAAGCAGATATTCAACTTTTCATTTAGGTGTTTAAATTGTCTAATCAAAAAGTGATTTTTGTTGT
Organism: Candidatus Heimdallarchaeota archaeon; assembly: GCA_016839985.1. GTDB lineage: Archaea > Asgardarchaeota > Heimdallarchaeia > Heimdallarchaeales > Heimdallarchaeaceae > UBA460. The sequence continues at coordinate 4,111 of JAEOTG010000151.1, forward strand.
GACTCATGGTGAGGAATTCAAGGAAAGACTTGAACCCCCTTTACACCTTGCTTCATTAGCAGCAATGCTTGATGCAGAAGTAAAAATAGTATACACTATGTCTGCTGGTCTTCTACTAAAGAAAGGCGTTCCTGATAATCTTATTCCTCTAGGTAAAGAAAAAACATATTTAGAAACTTTGAAAGAAGCTAAAGAAGTTGGTGTAAAAATCTATGTCTGTAGTCCTGTATTAGAAATGTATAACCTTAAGCGTGAAGACTTCATAGAAGAACTTGATGATATTGTCGGTGGAATGTTTCTAGTAACAGAATCGCTAGATGCAGATGTAACTTATACATTCTAGAGTGGAAAACAATGACTTTTCCAATTTCTTCTTTTGAATCTGAAGATTTAACCTGTTTTGATATCATTAAAGCTTACTATGCATTAACTGATAATGAGCTAGAAGTATTATCTTCAATTCATGCTAATCAACCAATCGATATCAAGAGTATCGTAGCTATTATACCGAAGGATAGGACAACCATATCAAGAGCAATTAAGAGACTAATGAGCATAGGTTTTGTTAAGCAAGACAGAATTTCACTGGATAGAGGAGGGTTCACACACTTATACTCAACATTGTCAATTAAGGAAATACGAGAAAAAACCACTGATTTAATAGAAAGAATAAATACAAGAATGTTAGATGCAATGTCTCAATTAACAGAAGAAAAGTGCTTTCAAATATATAAGGAAGTAGAGCTAAAATATGCTAAAGTGCAGAGAAACTAAGCTCTACAGATAATGATTTCATATTTAGTATCTAAGTATAAAAGAGAGATAGAGATTTAACTAATTGAGCATGAAATTTATTTCTTCTTGAGAACGGTATATCTAATTGATATCTTTTTGTGAATAATCTTTGTAATTCTTTATGCTCTTCATAGTATTTACCAATTATCCAATTAGCATGTTCTTGGAGAAGTTTTTCATATTCTTCTCTC
>JAEOTG010000152.1 GCA_016839985.1 Candidatus Heimdallarchaeota archaeon
CCTTAATTAAAATCCGTTAAACAAAATCTTTTTAAATTATCGTCCTTCCCTCAAATCATACAAATAAACAAAAATGGTGAATAGAATGAGCAGTATTCCAATTAATTCGTTAAGAAAGGTTATCGGGCAAAGCATAATTATTCGATTAAAAGACAATGTAAAGTACAAAGGAATACTAGAAAGTTTTGATCAACACATGAATTGTCATCTAAGTAATGCAATAGAAATAATAGATGATGAAGAAGTTTCAAATTATGGTAATATTTTTGTTAGAGGAAACAACATCCTTTTAGTTCAGCTTTATGTTGATGAACTATAAATTATTCATCATTTTCTTTAGTTCTTTTCTTTCTTTCAAGATTTAGTTTTTCATCATATTCATGTATTTCTTTTTCTCTTACTTTTCGATAATCTTCTACTAATGAATCTAGGAAGCTTTCTTTTTTCTCCAAAATTACTTTTTCTAGCTCTTGTTCTGCTTTCTCTATTAGATCTAGAAAATGATCTTCTTTTATTACAGCTATTTCATCAATTCTTTTTATCTCAACTTCTGAAATATCTGCTAGTGGGATTTGTTTCTCAATTAAAATTTTCTTAGCATAATATGAAAGTTGGTTTATGTTTCCTATTATTGCTTTAATATTATAGGATAGAAGTTGTTCAGCTGTTTGACCTCCCCCTCCAGTTGTATCTAAAATTAAAACAGTATCTCCAGGACCCAATCCATATGTTTTTACTGTATTTTCTATCTCATCATTTGTGAATTTTTTAATTACTTTAATTGGTAGCCATCCCTCTTGATTTCTTAACCATGTAACTCTTTTCAATTCATCGACTCTATTATCATATCTTTCCAATTCATCTTCAAATTGTTTGATTTTTTCCTCAAGGAAGGAGATTTTGTTATCCTTTACGATAATCATTTTTTCTTTCTGAATCCTCTCTACATATTCTGATTTTCCTTCATCTAGCTTCATTTGCAGATACTCAGTTTTTTCTTCTAGTTCTCTATTTTCTAAATGCAATTCACTGTTTTTTCTTCTTTCCCAATCCAGTTGTTCTTGAAGTAAATTAGTTTTATTTTCCAATTCACTAATATCTGGTGAAGCAGGTTTTACTTCTTTTTGAACCTCAATCAAATCTTTTGTAAAAACTGAATCTTCCTTTATTATTTTTTGAATTTCTTCTGTAGCTTCAATTGGAGATTTCCCTTTAACAACTAAATCCTTGATTTCATCCCTTAGAGATTTATCAAAATCATTAAAGTATTTTCTATCAATTTTTTCAAATTCAGCTTTGTACTTAGTGTATCCACGATAGGCAGAAGCCAAAGAATCACGTTGATGAGCATTTTTTACAAGTACTCCTTGTTGCATAGCTAATTTTCTTGATATATCATTTTTTTCTGATACCGTCATTACACTTCTTGGAGTATATAATTTAGAATTAAGAGTTGCAGAAATCTTTTCAACATAAGAAGGATAAGGATAAACATCAACACAAATTAGTGTTGGCTTTCCATAACGAGTAATTTGTCTTATAATCTGCCCTCTAGTTGCTTCTCTATAACTTTCCACTTTCAAAATTCTACCACTTAAATCGAGTATTGATAAACCTACAGTTAATCCCGGATCAATACCTACTATGAGTCTTCTTAATGAAGATTTGATTTGAACCTGTTGTGAAAGAGGGATAAACTCAACTCTTTCTTTGTTCACTGGATGGATTTTTACTTGATACAATTCACCTTTTTGTTTTCTAATAGTTTTGGTGAGTTCTGATATTGGTGCATAGACACTTAAAACAACTTTTTGAGCTCCAAATTTGCTTTTAGCGGTTCTTTTATCATAGTCTAATCTGAATTCTATTAATTTTTCTTCTATTTTTTTTGCTTCTTGGTTAACTGTTGTATCCATTAACCGGCTATACCTTTTTTGAGACCATCCTCCAGGTCCTTTTGATTTAGCTCTTGAGATAATTATTTTTGTTTCATCCTCAAAGGGCTCGATTAGATAACCAAGTTTCTTTGAAGCTAGTTTTGCACAAGCTTCTGCAGCTGAAAGAGGTGTTAATTTTCCTGCTAGCTTTAAACCATGCTGACTCATTAATTTAGAAAGAGATGTAAAACCATGCATAGGTGAACCTGTAATTTGTACTAGCTTCGTGTTAGGTAAAAGTTGCAGACAAAGGTGAGGAATCTGTGATGGTTTCTTAACTAGCTCATAAATGTTATCACTTGCTAGATATACAGCTTGAGAGCTTCTTACAATTCCTAAGAGTTTTTGTAAATTTACTTTCTCGTACTTCTTGATAATCTCTTCTTTTCTCGCATCATATACACAAACAGCATAATGTGATGATCTTACTGGAGATTCTTGTGGGAGTATATCAACACCAACGATGATAGTATCTGTTTCTGCTATACAAATCACCTCATTTCATTATTTTATTATGTAATCAATTACAGTCTCCACTTCATCTGTTGTTATAGACCATTTTTTTCCAAAGAAATCAAGAAGATGTGTAAAATCTCTTCTAAGTAAGTTTACTGATTCAGGATGTTCTGTTGAGACAGCTTGTGGAAAATCAATTATAGTTATTGAGTCTTTTCTTATATCATATAATATATTGTATTCTGTTAAATCAGCATGAACCAAATTATACTTTTGATATAGGGTCTTTGCAAATTCAACTATTTTTTCAAGTAATTTTATTGGTTTCTTGGGGTATTGTACTTTAACCAATTCAACACCATCAATAATATTCATAACAATCATATGACGATTGAATCCTTTTAGAACAGGAATTGGAAGATTTTGACCTTGAAGTTTCAGCAAATTTTCGTACTCTCTTTTTGAAGCTATTTCGGCAACAGAGAACATTGAATAATGAAATTTACCTTCCAAAAAATCTCTTTTCCTCTTCACTTTTTTAAAGCTAGCTCTACCTGTTCTATTTATTTTCAACATCACTTCGTTATCTTCAAAATCAACAGCATAATAGATATCGCTTTCTTTTCCAACTCCACTAGATCTTCCAACACCGTAAACTTTTTTGTCAATATACAATTTGTTTAAAGCTAATGCATCAAAACCTGAAAGTGTTAATGTATATCCTACAAACTGCCCTGTCCATCTTCGGGTTAGTTTTAATTTATTTAATCTAGAGAGATAAAGATCAACATCCTTTTCTCGATAGCCCGAATAATCTGCTACTTTCTCTTTAGGAGCATATTCTCCTTTCTTTAGAAGTGTTTCCACCATGTGTAATGTTCGAAGTTCTTCATTGGATAAATCTTTCAGAACTTTGGCTCCTCTTAGAGAGATTGGCATCATAATATTTTAAGAGCATAACTTAAAATGCTTTTCTTTCTTAAGGTAAATTGAATGAACAAAAAGAAATTCGAAGTAAGAAGACGGTATGATGCAACTGCAAAACATTATGATCCTAGATATACCAATATTCAAAAACAAAAATACAACGAGGTTTTTTCACATAGTAATCTTTCTGATTATGAATTAATATTAGATGTTGGTGCAGGGACTGGTCTTCTTTTAGATTTCTATAAGGAAAAAACACAAAATATTTTTTGTTGTGATTTTTCTGTCAATATGTTAAACGAAGGTAAAAAGAAACACAATAATGGTTTCTTCATTTGTAGTGATATAGAATCTTTACCCTTCCGGAAAAATAGTTTTGATTTATGCACAAGTTTTTCCGTTCTTCAGAATGTACAAAACGTTAGTAAAACAATAGAGGAAAAATTCCTTGTTTTAAAAGATAATGGAATACTAATTTTGACAGCATTAAAGAAGAAATTTGATAAAAATAGATTGAAACATATTATAGATAAAGCTGGTTTTAAACTTGTGAAGATATGGAATTTATCTGTCGAAGATATTTCGCTTATTGCTAGAAAAGAGTGAAGATGAACTTAATAATCTGGATAATATCCTGTTTAATCAATTTAGTTTGAATTTACATACTTTACAGATACTGTATGTGCCTAAATGATCTCCCGTATAATCCTGCTAATTTTGGTCTTACAAACCTTGCGTACTCCATGAGCACCGGGTTCGTAACGCGATTCTAGCACACCTGCTTCTTCCAATTTCTTTATTTGAGCTGATGTGTTTGCTTCTGTCTGCTTCATTTTCTTTGCAATACTTGAAATATCCATTTCTTTGTCTATCAGAAGTTTAACTATATCATATCTTGTTTGAGACGATAAAGCTTTAGCTAGTTTTATTATTAATTTCTCATCATTTAATTCAAGAGTTTCTGTCAACTTTAACCACCCCTTGGTTAATCAAAATGGAGTCCTTAAATGATTATTTAAGTATAATGCTTGTTTGACATAAAAATTAGATTTTTTCTTATTCATTATAGTAGTAAAATGGAACATCGATAAAATCATTGTGTGTTTTAGACCTTTATTTATAAGTAATATCTCTTAAATAAACAAGTTTCCTTAATTTCGTTTAGATTTTTTAGTTATCTATTTAAAAAATCCCTCATGAATCGTTAAGTCTAAATATTTTTTTATGATAAGATAAAATGCAATATAGTCAGATCCACTAGGTTTAGATTTATGAGTAGTACAATTGACGATAAAATTCGCGATTTAGAGGAGGAAATACGTATAACTCCTAAGAATAAATCAACAGAACACCATGTGGGTACACTAAAAGCTAAACTTGCGAAATTTAAACGTAAAAGGCTTGATATTCAGCTTTCAAAAACTGGAAGCAGTTATGGATTCGATGTTAAAAAAGCTGGAGACGGTTCTGTTGTCCTTATTGGGTTCCCTTCTACAGGTAAGTCTACTTTAATCTCAAAAATAACAAGTAAGCAATCAAAAGTGGGCGATTATGCATTTACAACCACTTCAGCTATTCCTGGTATAATGTTCCATAAAGGCACTCAAATTCAAATTATAGATCTCCCGGGAATAATTGAAGATGCAAGCCTAGGAAAAGGAAGAGGTAAAGAGATTCTTGCTGTAGCTAGAACTGCAGATATGATTCTTTTACTTCTTGATCCTAAAGACGCTAAGAAATTTTATGAAATAGCTTTGGAAGAACTTGGTGGAGTTGCAATTAGACCAGGAAAAGAAAAACCCAACATTAGAATCCGCAAGAAAGAACGAGGAGGGATTGCACTTTCAACCTTATCAAAACTAACTCATATGAGTGAAAAAACTTTCAGTGGAATTTTAAGAGAATACAAGATAATGAATGCAACCGTTACAGTGCGTTGTGATCCCACCATGGATGAACTAATTGATGTTCTAGAGGGTAATAGAGTTTATCCACAGTTAATGATCGTTATAAACAAAATAGATACAATCTCTGAAAAAGTAAGAGGGAAGATAAAGAAAAAACTTCCAGAAGCAATAATGATTAGTGCGCTAACTGGAGAAAATCTTGAATTTCTTAAGAAAGAAATAGTAAACAGACTAGAACTTATTCAAATTTACTTAAAAAAACAAAGAAGAAAAACAGATTATGATGAACCTTTAATTGTGAAAAATAATTCCACAATAAAGGATGTGTGTGATAAAATTCATCGAAAATTCAAATCACAATTTCGGTATGCTGTTGTAACAGGACCAAGTGCGAAACACAGAAATCAAAGAGTAGGTTTAGAGCATGTAGTTGAAGAAGGAGATGTTATAACCATCATTGTTAAGAAATTCTAAAATTTCATTATTTTTGATACTTAATTTCTCCACCTATGATAGTATAATCTATTGTAACATCATGAAATTCTTCTTCTTGCATTACATCTAGTGTATGACTCAGCATTACTAAGTCAGCGAGTTTTCCTTTAGTTATTGATCCTTTAACATTTTCTTCTTTTGCAGCTATTGCTGGATGCAAAGTATAACTTCTGATAGCTTCTTCCAAGCTTAATCTTAGTTCTGGATTTGGATGAAAGAGAGCACCTTTAATGCCATACAATGGCCCTAAAGGCATTCCATCACTCCCAAAAGCAAGTATCAAGTTTTCATTCAGTACCCAGCGGAAAGGATTATTTATCATTGTTCTTTCTTTTCCCAACCTTTTTTCATACATCCCATCAACTCCGATTAAACCCCATCTCCAAACGAAGTTAGGTTGCATAGAAAAAACTAAATCCAACTTAGCAGCTCTTAAAACATCCTCTTTTCTTAGAATTTCTGCATGTTCAATTCGATGAAGAGCTTTTTTACATTCTGAAACGTTAATATTTTTTTCAATAGCAGTGATTAAATTCGCATTTGCTTTATCACCTATAGCATGAGCTGCTATTTGTAAATTAGCTCGATGAACTTTAGAAACCATAGTATCAAGTTTTTCTTCGTCATAAAGAGCAAAACCATATTCGTTAGATTTATCTTCGTATTCATCAAAAACATAAGCTGTTCGAGAACTAATAGCTCCGTCTGTCATTAATTTCACAGCTCCAATTTTGAACCATTTGTCACCAAAATTTCTGTCTAAACCAATTTTGATTGCTTCATCAATCATATCTTCATAGATTATCCCATAGACTCTTATTTTCAATAGATTGTTTTTCACTAAGTGCATATAAACTGGTAAAGTTTCAAATGTAATGTTGTCATGTATAGAGGTTATACCCAGTTGAACAGCTTCATTTATTCCTAATTCAGAACCTTGAATAAAATCATCAAAAGACGGTCTTGTTTCTTTGTTATCTTTAAGGTCAACATCTCTTAATGTACCTATTATTTCTCCATTCTCATCCAAATCTACTCCCAATTGATTTTTTGAAAGCCCTAGTCTCTTGAAACCTAAACTGTTCACAGTTTCGAAATGCCCTGAAACATGTCTTAATTTAACTGGATTATTTGGACTTACTGGATCTAAATCAGCTGCAGTTATATACCGTTTTTCTACCCATTTACTTTGATCCCATGCTCTTCCAATTATCCATTCTCCTGATTTTTTCTTTTCTATTTCTTTCTTGACTAAGTCTACTACTTCATCTATACTCTTTGTTTCGCTTAAATCCAAATAGACTTTGTTTAATCCGTTCCATGCTATGTGAGTATGAGCATCAATAAAACCAGGAATTACACTTCGTCCATTAGCATCAATTACAATTGTATTTGGTCCAACTAGGTCAGAGAAATCATTTCCGTTTCCAACTTTCATAATGGTATCTAAATAAATAGCCACAAATTCTGCTCTTGGAGAATTCTCATCTATTGTCCAAATATTTGCATTTTTGATAATTAAGGTAGCAAATATTCTTTCTGCCATGTCTGAATTTTATTTTCACTAATTTTAAAGTATGTTGTAAGACTATTGACTTATTTCTTTGAAAATACATTTATAGATATCAAATAAAATAGAGTTTGAATTAAATGGTAAAAATAGCTTTAGTTTTAACAGATGACAGAGAAAAAGGAACTAAAGATGCATTAAAATTATTAGGAGAAAATCCAGTATCTTGGAAAAATGTAATCTTAAAACCAAATTTTAATACAGCTGATACTCCTCCTGGATCTACTGCAATTGAGACTCTTCGAGGATTAATCTCTGCGTTAAGAAACATGGATGCTGCTTCTATTACTATTGCTGAAAGAAGTGGTCCTGTAAATACTCACGAGTGTTTTGAACAAAAGGGTTTATTCAAACTTGCTGAAGAAATGGATGTCGAAATAGTAAATCTAGCTGAAGCTCCTATAGAAGATTACGTTCTTCTAAAACCTGAAAATAGTCACTGGAAGGATGGATTTCTTTTTGCGAAAATATATCATGAAGCTGATTGCATAGTAGAAACTTGCTGTTTGAAAACACACAGGTCTAAAGCTCATATTACACTCTCTTTGAAGAATGCAGTTGGAATGGTTCCAAGAAGGGAATTAGATAATTACGGATATATGAGAGAAATGCATAATTCACCTAATATTGCAAAGATGATTGCAGAAATTAATTCTGTTTTTGATCCCGATTTAATTGTTCTTGATGGTGTGACTGCCTTTGTAGATGGAGGACCAGCTAAAGGAACCAGAATAGAAGCTAATGTAATTTTAGCTGGTACTGATAGGATTGCTATTGATGCTGTAGGAGTAGCAATATTAAGAATATTGGGAACAAATCCAGAAGTATCAAAAGGAAAAATTATCGAACTTGAACAAATTGCAAGAGCTGTTGAACTAGGTTTAGGTGTTTCATCATTTGAGGAAATTGAAATCTTGACATATACAGATGAAGCAGCAGAACTTGCTACAAAAATCATACAAGAATTAAATAAATGATGAAGTATTCCTTTAGAAATACAATTTAGTAATTGTTAGTTTCAATAATCTTTTTAACATAGGGATAATTTTCATCTGTCAATGCCAGAACTGAATTTCTTACTTACTCTAAGGCAAAAAACAAGAGCTAGTTTCAGAGAAATTGTCAAAGCTCAAGAAACAAAAGAACTTGTTGCATTCCTTACATCTCAGTTCGTTGCATTTTTAGTTTTTATGTCATTAAATCAGATATTTCCTCTTTACTTACAAAAATCTACAGGATTATCTCAGGATGAAGTTTATATTAAATGGGGAATCATCGTTGCAGCTTATACCTTTGGTGGCATAATTACACGTATTCCTTCTGGATACCTAATAGAAAGATTTGGTAGAAGAATGTTAATTATTTCATCCTATGTAGTTATGACTTTAGCAGTGGGAGGTCTAGCTTTTACTGAAAACACAATTTTATTGGCAATTCTTTGGATAGTTCTACGCTCTTCAAACAATATTTTTGGTTTGTCAAGTAGATCACTAATATCGGATTTAGAAACTAAATACAAAGGATTTTACAATTCCATTATTTCAACATCTGGTAGATTTGGAAGCCTTATAGGAACAATTAGTTTAGGAATTCTCCTTGATTTTTTTAATCCTATTGTTATGTTGATTTTTGTTTTTGTTCTATCGATTGTAGGTGTTATTCTTTTTATTGTGATTTTCACAAAAGGTGGGGGAGAAGAAAAACATATCGGAAGAAGAAAAGATTTTGAGAATGGTGAAAAAACCAAACTAGAAATTCATCATTTTTCTAATAAAACATTTATATTTTTCTTCATTGCTTTTTTGATTTTCGGACTAATGGAGGGGTTCACTAATCCCCAATTTTCCTTATATGGGTATAACATAATTGGTTTATCTGAGAGTCTTGTTGGAACTATAATTGGTCTTTCAAATATCAGTTTTATTATTATAGGACCTATAATTGGTTTGGCTATTTCCTTCCGAAAACAAATTATAGAAATTATACTTTTAGTAGCTTGTGTATTAATTTCAATCAATTTCTTGTTAATTTTCTTAATGCCTTTCAATCAAATAATGTTCATAGTTTTTCTCTTTGTTAGGAGTGCAGGACATGCATTATTCTTTCCAATAGTAATGACAATACTAACCTCAGAACTTCATAAAAAGCATTTTTCAATATTATATTCTGTTATTACAACAGCTTTCTTTCTTGGAATATCTGGAACAAGTTATACTTCAGGAGTTCTTCTCAACATAGATGTTACATATTTCTGGTTGTCTTCCTTTATTACTTCAGTTGTGTTAGTTTTTGTGATTTTGACATACTTAATTATTAACAAGAGAAGAGAGAGAGACGTAAAAGAACAATCAATAGATTTTGCGGGTCTTAAATAATACTTTTCTGTAATAATAATGTGTCAATAGAGATCAGAAACTTATCTAAAACATTCCAAAAGAAAGGTAAAGAAATTATTGCATTAGATAATATTAACGTTCAAATCAAGGAAGGAGAATTTGTAGCTTTACTAGGACCTAACGGAGCAGGAAAAACAACTTTAACTAAAATCCTCAACACTCTTATTCTCCCAACCTCAGGAGAAGCATTCATTGATGGTATAAGTATAAAGGAAGATAAGAAAATACGCCAAATAGTTGGTTCAGTTTTTGGGGAAACAGGAGGAAGAAGTTTATACTATAGATTATCAGTTTTTGATAACCTCCTGTTCTATAGCACTTTAAGTGGTATTAAAAAAGCTGAAGCAAAAAAAAGAATAAACTCACTATTAAGATATTTTGATCTAGAAGACAAAAAAAATACTCTTGTTATGAAACTTTCAACAGGGATGAAAGCCAAAACTTTGCTTATTAGGGCGTTAGTTCCATTTCCTAAAATCTTACTTCTTGATGAACCTACTCTAGGTTTTGATGCAGAAAGTTCTGAAAAAGCAAAAGAACTTCTTCTTGAATTCAATCGAGAAATAGGTACAACAATCTTACTTACAAGTCACAACTTCGTAGATATTGATGATTTAACATCACGGTTGATATTAATTGATAGAGGTCAAATAATTCAAGATTGTTCTCCTTTAGATTTTAAGAGTGCAGCAGCACAAGAATATGTTAAATTAGTTTTTTGTCTTCCTTCTTTTCATTATAAGAGCTTTGAAACATTGATTAAGCATTCTGCTGGAGCAGAAATTTTATTCTTTAGAGATCAAGATATTGATAATTTCATCTTTGAAGCTAAAATAAGACCAACGAAATATTCATTGAATGAGACTATTTCCCGCATTACTGTTTTAATCCTTAGAGCAGGTGGAGAAATCTATCAAATAGCACCGCATATGCCATCACTAAAAGAATCTTTCTTAGCTTTTCTTGCACTTAGTAAACAAAAAAGTGTTGAACATCCAAAATCTGTAGAAGAAATGTTTTCTATACCTTTTCAGGAGGAGGAATAGAATTCATAGTCAACCTGAGGAGGTTTTATCCTCCTTTACAGCATCAACTAAGAGAAGTTCTTTCATTTCTAGAATCTATAGTATATTTATTTCAAGAATAAAAATGGCATTAAATTACAAAAGCAGTTTTCTGATGGTGATTGCTTTAAATCTGATAATGATTGTTATGTATTTTTTCTTTAGTCGAATGAATCCAGACTTAACAATTTTTGGGATTGATTCATCATATTTTGAATTCTGCATAATTGGTCTTTGTCTTCAGATGGTAGTGGGAACTAGCCTAGGAACTGTATGTGGGAATATCTTCAATGAAATTTCAGCAGGAACATGGTCTTCTATATTGCCTTTTTTTAACTTTTTAGAGTATTCAATCGGTACTACTCTTGCTGGTGTTTTTATTTCATCTTTTTCAATATTTATTGCAATTGGGTTTACATATATAGTTGCAGGATTTTTCTTCATTATTACCTTCCGAGAAATACTGATGATTTTTTTCCTTTTTATTTTAATTTTGGTATCTCATATGGCCATATCAATGCTTTTTGCAGCATTCACTATTTATTATCAAAAGAATAGCAGTCTTGTTTCAACATTATATCATCTTACAAAGACATTCACAGGAATAATTTTTCCAGTATCTCTATTGTCTGGCTTTCCTTTAATATTATCAAAAAGTCTTCCTCTAACATATGGATTATCGTCTCTACAGTCTATACTTTTTTCATCTACAATAGATTTTAGAACGTATTTTTACAATTGCATGATACTTATTGTTCTGACTCTAATAATTGGTTTAGTAGCTTGGGTTCTTTTTTCATATAGCTTGAAAAATGCAAAAAAACATGGTAAAGGTGATTGGTATTGACATTTTACAAAATATATGATGAAATAACAAAAAGATTCTCTATTTTAAGCCAAACTCCATCATTTTTTCAAGGATTAAAAGGGGTTTTCATAAGGAATTTTAAAATTCTCTGGCAGTATAAATTTTCATTCATTTTGAATTTTGTAAATACGCTTATAGTATCTACACTGTTCTATTACATTGCGTTACTTATTCCAAACATGCAAATTGAACAAGATCTATATACAATAGATAGTGTTTCATTTATCTTTGCAGGATTTCTTCTAATTGATATTTCATCAAAGATTCTTAAGAAATCTCTTAATAGCATCAGTAGTGAAATGAAGCAGGGAACATTTGAAACACTCTCAACACTCTCTTTTGGTTTAAAAAAATACTTTGTTTCTGAAATAACTTTTGAAATGATCTATGGTTTGATTTCCTCAATAATGTTCTTTATTCCAATATTCTTGATATTTCCAATCTTTAGAAATGTATCTATTTCTTTATCATCCTTTTTTTCACTTTTACTGATTTTTGTTAGTGTAATTTTGTTCTTCTTTTCATTATCACTTTTAGCTTCGAATTTTACAATACTAATTAAAAGAGGAAGGGAAGTTTCTTTAGTTATATTAGGAATTTTACATTTGCTAAGTGGGAGTATGTTTCCACTCTCTGTTTTTCCAGAATGGTTAAAAATTATAGCTTATTTTTCTCCGTTTACTTTAGGAGTTCAAGCTTTTAGATTATGCTTATTTGGTAATGGATTTTTAACAGACAATATAGTTTGGGGTGCAATCTTGTTTTTAATCCTATCATCTATTATTATTATTGTAGTTTTTCTGTTTACCTACAAAAGAATCTACAAAAGAATAAGGGAAACTGGCTCAATTCATGAATACTAAGTGTCATTGTCCTTTGCTAAGGATCTGCAGAAAATCATTGGTTCTAGCATTTACATCATCAGACTGTGTTATTGCTCTTCCAATAACAAGTATATCCACACCTCTTTCTAGAGCTTTTTGACTAGTTAATAAATCCAAACCTCCAGCTACAGCTACAAGAATATTGGGAAAAGAGAATTTTATTTTCTTGATTAATTCCCATGGATGTTCTTTGTTACTTTCTTGATCAATACCTCTATGAAAAAGAACAATTTTAGGTTTTTTTGTGAGCTGGCTAATTAATATCTCAGGATTATTTACATTCATCAAATCTAGAATGATGTCTACACCTCTTTTTATTCCCTCTTCAATAGAATTTTCTATTGTCTCCAATGAAGCTAATCCACTGATTGCTACTGCACTCGCATTTTCTTCAGCAGCTATCTGAACTTCTAGTTTACCCACATCCAAAGTTTTCATATCAGCAACTATGTAAGCTTCTTCAAAGTATGATAATAGTTCTTTGAGAATGCTTGTACCAAATTTCTTTAATAGTGGTGTCCCTGCCTCTAAAAGTATTTTATCAGATTTGGGTATTTCATTTAAAATCCTAGCTAAATCATCTTTACTGATTAAATCTAGAGCAATTTGCAGATATGGGGGATTTGCAAGTCGCATTTTAAACACTCATTAAACTTGTAGGAATTTCCTCTTTTAATACCCTTGGATGAGCTATATCTTTAACATAATTTAAAATATACTCTTGATTACGTTTATCCCCATGTATGAGAATTATATCTTGTGCATGTGTTTCTTTCATGATTCTCTTTAATCCATCTACAGAGCTATGACCAGAATATGGAAATTTCATTATTTGGTTTTTAAGTTCTATTTTCTTCTTTTTACCTGTTTCACTTTGTATAGTTAGTTCTTTTTTTCCATCAAATATTTCTCTACCTGTAGTCCCAAGAACTTGATATCCTGAAAAGCCTAATACATCATCTTCATTAGATCCACATAAATCAAGATATGTGTGAATTGGTCCACCTTCAAGCATACCAGAAGTTGTAACGATAATGCAACCTTTATCACTCGATGATATTAACTTTCTTGCATATTGTGTCCTTTCAGAAACTTCGTAAATTGGAATGAAATTACTTTTTTCAAATGGTGAATGCATTTTTGCTTCTTTTAGTTGATCTAGAAATCTTTTTGAGACCCATTTTTCACTCAAGTAATGTTCAGTTATCATATTCATTTTATTGATCATACCATCCATATAAATTGGAATCTCATCTAAATCATTATCGAGTGCTAAAGTAATCAAAATTTCTTGAGATCTACCAACAGCAAAAGAAGGGAGTATCATTTTGTTTCCTGTCTCAGCTGTTTGTTTTGCTAATAATCTTAAACCAACATCAATCTTTTTTCTTTCTGGAACATATCTGTCCCCATTTGTAGATTCTGTAATTAAAACATCAATTTTTTCTTCTGGAAGCTCGTAACCATCAAACATAGGAGTTACTCTATCATTAATATCTCCTGTATATAGTATAAGAGTACCCTCCCAATCAATCAGGATTTGAGCAGCCCCTAAAACATGACCTGCATTAAGAAATTCTGCTGTAATCCCATCAGCGATTTTAATTTTCTTATGATAATGGGTTGTTTTTATTTTGTTGTAAACAACATCTAAATCCCTTTCAGACCAGTGTCTTCTTCCTTCGATTTTCAGATGATCTCTCCATAAAGTATAAGCAATATCTTTAGTCGGATGAGTCATATAATAAAATCCTTTGTATCCTTCTTTTGCAAGTCGAGGAACATATCCTGAATGGTCAATATGTGCATGACTCAGGAAGAATGCGTTTAGTGATTTAGCTATTTCATCAACACCTTTTGGTGCTTTTGATAATCCTTTTGGAACAAGCTCAATACCACAGTCTAGTAGGATTTTGTGATCTTTATCACTTAAAAGAAAACTGCTCTTTCCCACATAATCAGTCGCTCCGAATGCTGTAATTTGTATGTCATTCATTGTATTATCTCCTTAGATTTTCAAAGTATCGTCTTTTCTTTAGAGCATTATAACTTTGTTTTTCTATTTTTTTCAGTATTAACTACTCTTAAAGTTTATTTTTCTGCAATATATTTAAGAGTCTTTCTTGATTTGAATAATCTTTTATATTATGTTATGTTGTTTTTATTTGAGAACTATGGATAATGAAAAGGAAAA